>CALMTJ010000237.1 GCA_937872715.1 uncultured Methylobacteriaceae bacterium | reverse complement strand
GAGCAGACCATCGACCACGTCGGGCCCATCACGCGCACGGTGGCCGACGCCGCGATCCTGCTCCGCTCGATGTCGGGCCACGACCCGAAGGACACGACCTCGGCCGAAATCGCGGTCCCGGACTTCGCGGCCGCCGTGGACCGCGGCGTGAGGGGCCTGACGATCGGCATCCCGAAGGACTACCGGCTGCCCGGCATGCCGCCGGAGATCGCCGCGCTGTGGGAGAGGGGCGCCGCCTGGCTTCGTGAGGCGGGCGCGACGATCGTCGACGTGTCCCTGCCGCACACGAAATACGCGCTGCCGGCCTATTACATCGTGGCGCCCGCGGAGGCCTCGTCGAACCTCGCCCGCTACGACGGCGTGCGTTACGGCCTCCGCGTTCCGGGCCGGAACATCGCCGGCATGTACGAGGGCACCCGTGCCGACGGGTTCGGCCGCGAGGTGAAGCGCCGGGTCATGATCGGCACCTACGTACTCTCCGCCGGCTATTACGACGCGTATTACCTGCGGGCGCAGAAGATCCGCACGCTCATCAAGCGGGATTTCGAGGAGGTCTATGCGGACGGAGTCGACGCGATCCTGACCCCCGCGACGCCGTCGGCCGCCTTCGCCATCGGGGAGAAGGGCTCGGCCGATCCGGTCGAAATGTACCTGAACGACGTCTTCACCGTCACGGTGAACATGGCCGGGCTGCCCGGCATCTCCGTTCCGGCGGGGCTCGACGGGCAGGGCCTCCCGCTCGGCCTCCAGCTGATCGGCCGCGCCTTCGCCGCGGAGACCCTGTTCGCGGCCGGACAGGTGATCGAGAACGCGGCAGGCCGCATGGACCTGCCGGAGGCGTGGTGGGCATGACGGCACCCTCCGTCCCGTTCGCGACGTGGATCCTGGCCGGGTTCGACCCGATCCTCCTCGTCGCCGCCTCCTGGCTCGGGTGGAAGGCCGACCAGCCGGGCAAGATCTTCATCGCCGCCCTCGCGGCGCTCGGCATCGCGCTCGTCGCGGATTGGGCCTTGACGGCGGTCGGCGTGCCGCTGCTCGCGCCGCTCGCCCGGACCGGGCCGACGCTCCTCCCGGTCCGGTCGGTCGCGGCCCTCCTGTGGGCGGCGGCCGCTTACCTCCTGCGCAGGACGATCAGGCCTGCCGGCTGATCAGCGGGTGACGCGGACGTCCGGGGACGGCGCCACGACGCTGCGGGCCGGCGCGAAGCTCGCCGGCTGTTCCATGCCGGCCAACATGGCGCCCCGACTCCCATTCGCCTGAAGCGAGCTCGTGTCGTAGTAGAGGAAGGTGAGGAGGCCGCCGGTGATCACCACGCCGCCGAGCAGGAAGGCGACGAAGTTCGAACGGCCGTCATCGGTGTCGTAGACGTATTCGCCCGGCCGGTCGTCATCGGCGATCGCGAGCTTCGTGTCCTCGTCGAGCGTGTCGTTTCTGTCGAGCAGCATGACCATGCTCCGGTTGGGCGATATCATGGTCCAACGCCGTCCGGCCGGCGAGGTTTCAAACCGATCCGTCGAGGTCGCCCGCCGGATTGCGAAATCCGCCGCGATGCAGCACAGCTCGGGCATTCCCTGCCGACGACACGCCCGCGCGAGGAGCCATGAACGCCCCGGTCAACCACAAGCTCATCCGCGGAGCGCTGCACGATTGGGAGGTCGTGATCGGCATGGAGATCCATGCCCAGGTGACGAGCCGCTCCAAGCTGTTCTCCGGCGCCTCGACCGAGTTCGGAGGAGCGCCGAACAGCCACGTCTCGCTCGTGGATGCGGCGATGCCCGGCATGCTGCCGGTGATCAACGCCGAATGCATCGCCCAGGCCGTCCGGACCGGGCTCGGCCTCAAGGCCGCGATCAATCTCCGATCGGTCTTCGACCGCAAGAACTACTTCTACCCGGACCTGCCGCAGGGCTATCAGATCAGCCAGTACAAGAGTCCCATCGTGGGCGAGGGCGCCGTGCAGGTGGACCTGCCCGAGGGCGGCGGCAGCATCACGGTCGGGATCGAGCGGCTGCATCTAGAGCAGGATGCCGGCAAGTCCATCCACGACCTCTCGCCGACGGACAGCTTCGTCGACCTCAACCGCTCGGGCGTCGCGCTGATGGAGATCGTGTCGAAGCCCGACATGCGCTCGGCGGAGGAGGCCAGGGCCTACGTCACCAAGCTCCGCACCATCCTGCGCTACCTCGGCACCTGCGACGGCGACATGGAGAAGGGCAACCTGCGCGCCGACGTCAACGTCTCGGTGCGCCGGCCGGGCGAGCCGCTCGGCACGCGCTGCGAGATCAAGAACGTCAACTCGATCCGCTTCATCGGGC
>CALMTJ010000236.1 GCA_937872715.1 uncultured Methylobacteriaceae bacterium | reverse complement strand
GTAGCGGGGCGGGGTCTGCTGGATGGCGCCGGTGAAATCCGCGAGCCTCGCTTCGACATCGGCCGGGTCCGGGACGCGGTTCGTCGCCTGGACGGGCCGCCCCTCCGAATCGTCCGTGTCGGTCTCGACCCCCCAGGTGATGGTGAAGACATAGGACTTCCTGCCATCCATCACGAACGGCACGGTCTTCGTCGCCTCGCCGAGCGCGATCGGCAGGATGCCGGAGGCGAGCGGGTCGAGCGTGCCGGCATGGCCGGCCTTCTTGGCGTTCAGGGCCCGCTTGACCAGGGCGACCGCGTGGGTGGAGGTCACGCCCACCGGCTTGTCCAGCACGACCCAGCCGTTCACGACGCGCTTCTTCGGGCGGTCCGACGGCGGGTGCCGGTCGGGCCGCCGCCCTTCCCCGGGGCCGTCCTCGCGTCGGGGAGGTCCGTCGCGGGTCCGGGCGTCCGCGTCCGGGAGGCTCTCGTCCGTGATCACTCGTCCCCGTCCTCTTCCTCCGGGACGCGGCTCCCGGCCTCGATGTCGCGGCGGACCTTCTCCGTCCGCAGGATGGCGTCGATCCGGGCCATCTCGTCGAACGTCTCGTCCCGGCGGAAGCGCAGGTCGGGCGCGAATCTCAGCGCCACGCGTCGCGCCACCTCCTGCCGCAGCAGCTTCCTGTTGCGGTCCAGCGCCTCCAGCACCGGACGCTCGTCGCGCCCGCCGAGCGGCATGACGTACGCCGTCGCGAGCCGCAGGTCCGGCGACATGCGCACCTCCGGGACGGTGACGGCGTGGCCGGCGAGCGCGGGATCCTGGATGTCGCCGCGGCTCAAGACCTCGGCCAGCGCGTGGCGCACGAGCTCGGCCACGCGCTGCTGTCGCTGGGAGGGGCCCGAAGGGTTTTCGGTTCGCTTAGGCATCGATCCTGGCCGGGTTGGGACCGGCTCCACACGGCGTCATGGCCGGGCTTGTCCCGGCCGCCTCGATCGGTGAAGCGCGGCAGTCGCTTCTACCCGCTACCAGCTCTCGGCCCTACGGGTCGGGGTGGCCGGGACAAGCCCGGCCATGACGCGCGACAGGCCGCTCGATCTCTCCCGCTACGCGGGAGAAGGGTCAAAGCGTGCGCCGCTCCTCGTGCACGAGGAAGCACTCGATCACGTCGCCGACCTTGATCTTGTCGTAGTTGTCGAACGACATGCCGCATTCCTGGCCGGCCACGACGGAATTGGCGTCGTCCTTGAAGCGCTTCAGCGTCTGGAGCCGTCCGCCCTCGTGGATGACCACGTTGTCGCGGATCAGCCGGATATGGGCGCCCCGCTCCACGCGGCCGTCGATGACGCGGCAGCCCGCGACCTTGCCGACCTTGGAGACGTCGAAGACCTCCAGGATGCGCGCGTCGCCGAGCCGCTCCTCGCGCAGGTGCGGCGCCAGCATGCCGGACATCGCGTCCCGCATGTCGTCCACGAGGTTGTAGATGATGCTGTAATAGCGGATCTCGACGCCCGCTCGCTCCGCCGCCTCGCGCGCCTCCTTGTGCGCCCGGACGTTGAAGCCGATCACCACAGCGCCCGATGCCTGGGCGAGCGTGATGTCCGATTCCGTGATCGCGCCGACCCCGGCATGGAGAATACGGGCACCTACCTCGTCGTTGCCGATCTTCTCGAGCGCGGTCGAGATCGCCTCGACCGAGCCCTGGACGTCGCCCTTCACCACGAGGGCGAAGTTCTTGCGTCCGCCGCCTTCGCGGAGGTCGCGCATCTGATCGGCGAGCGAGCCTCGCGCACCGGACAGGCGAGCGGCGGACCGCTCGCGCTTCTGGCGCGCCCGGTATTCCGTGATCTCGCGGGCGCGTGCCTCCGATTCGACGGCCGCGACGCGGTCGCCGGCATCGGGCGTGCCGTTGAAGCCCAGCACCTCGGCCGGGTAGGACGGGCCGGCATGGGTGATGGACTCGCCCGTATCCGAGATCAGCGCCCGCACGCGGCCCCATTCGGCGCCCGCGACGATGATGTCGCCGGGCTCGAGAAGGCCCCTCTGGACCAGCACGGTGGCGACCGGACCCCGGCCACGGTCGAGCTTGGCCTCGATCACCGTGCCCTCCGCGTCGCGGCCCGGATCGGCCTTGAGGTCCATGACCTCCGCCTGGAGCAGCAACCCTTCGAGCAGCGCCTCCAGCCCCACGCCGGTAAGCGCGGAGACCTCGAATTCGAGCGTGTCGCCGCCCATCGATTCGACCTGGATGTCGTGCTGCAGCAGCTCCGTCCGCACCCGCTGCGGGTTGGCGGAGGGCTTGTCGATCTTGTTGATGGCCACGATCAGCGGCACGCCGGCCGCCTTCGCGTGGCTGATCGCCTCGATCGTCTGCGGCATCACCCCGTCGTCGGCCGCGACGACCAGGACCACGATATCCGTGATCTTGGCCCCGCGGGCCCGCATGGCCGTGAAGGCCGAGTGGCCGGGCGTGTCGATGAAGGTGATCGGCGCGCCGGACGCGGTCGTGATCTGGTAGGCGCCGATATGCTGGGTGATGCCGCCGGCCTCGCCCGCGACCACGTCCGTCTTGCGGATGGCGTCGAGGAGGGACGTCTTGCCGTGGTCGACATGGCCCATGATGGTCACGACGGGCGGCCGCGACTCCATGTGCTCGGCGAGATCGGGCTCGTCGAAGAGCCCTTCCTCGACATCCGCCTCGGCCACGCGCTTCACCGTATGGCCGAGCTCCTCGGCCACGAGCTGCGCCGTGTCCGCGTCGATCGTGTCGGTGATCTTGTGGATCTGCCCCTGGCGCATCAGGAGCTTGATCACGTCCACGGCCCGCTCCGCCATGCGGTTGGCGAGGTCCTGGATGGTGATCGTTTCCGGGACGACGACCTCCCGCGAGAGCTTCTCCTTCTCCTCCTGCTGCCGATGCCCGCTCATGCGCTGCATGCGGCGCCGGAAGGAGGCGACGGAGCGCGTGCGCTCGTCCTCGCCGGACGTCGCGGTCGAGATGGTGAGCCGGCCGCGCCGGTCGCGGTTGGCGCCGCCCGGGCCGCGCGGCGCCTTCGGCGGCGTGATGATCTTCAGCGGCATGCCGGGACGGCGGATGACGACCTTGCGGTCGCCCTCCTCGTCGCCC
>CALMTJ010000235.1 GCA_937872715.1 uncultured Methylobacteriaceae bacterium | reverse complement strand
CCGCGAAGCCGAAGGCCACGAGGCCCAGGACCGAGAGGGCGGCAAGACGGAGATCCTGCGCGCAGAGGTGGAGAAAGGCGCCGAGGAAGATCGCGGCCGAGAGGGCGGGAGCGCCGATCGCCGATCCGAGCACCGGCCGCAGCCCGACCAGCGCGTCGCTCGCGGCCGCCGCGGAGCGCTGGGCGGTCTCGGAGGCGGAGACGGGCGCGGACGAGATGCCGGACAGGATGCGCCGGCCGAGCCCGTCCGAGGCCCGGGCCTCGATCCTGGCCTGGATGAGGAAGGCCGCCATCGCGAGGGCGGTCGCCACGAGGGCCGCCGCCCCGAGCGCGATCGTCACGGCCTGCCCGAAGGCGTCCCGCCCGAGCTCCAGGCCCGGCACGACCACGAGGGGGTCCTCCGCGATCCTGTCCGGGACCGGGATGACGTAGCGGAAGAGGGACGCGGCCGCGCGCCCGTCCGCGAAGGCGCGGCCGGAGGCGGCATCGTCGATCGCCGCCCGCACGAGGTCGAGCACGACCCAGAGGAACGGCACGGCGAGGAGCGCGAGGCAGACGAGCAGGATGTTGAGGCCCGGCGCCGCCCGCCAGACGAACCGAACCGGATCGCGCTCCATACCTGTTCCTGCCGCCCCTCCGCGAAGTTTACAGGCGAGCCCCCCTCTCGCGCAACGCGGCCGGGTAGTTCTAGACAGGGCCGGGGACGGGACGCGAGGGCCGGCCGTGCAGGATCTCGGGGAGTACGATTACGTCGTGGCCGGAGCGGGCTCGGCCGGATGCGTGCTGGCGAACCGGCTCTCGGCCGATCCGGGCAACCGGGTGCTCGTGCTCGAGGCGGGCGGCTCCGACCGCTGGATCTGGTTCCACATCCCGGTCGGCTACCTGTTCGCCATCGGCGATCCCCGGGCCGACTGGATGTACGCGACGGAGGCCGAGGCCGGGCTCGGCGGCCGGGCCATCCCGTATCCCCGCGGCAAGGTGATCGGCGGCTCCTCGGCCATCAACGCGATGATCTACATGCGCGGGCAGGCGGCCGATTACGACGGCTGGCGCCAGCTCGGGCTGCCCGGCTGGGCGTGGGACGACGTCCTGCCGGTCTTCCTCCAGCACGAGGACCACGTCGCGCCGCCGAACGGCTTCCACCGGTCGGGAGGGGAATGGCGCGTCGAGCATCCGAGGGTCCGCTGGGACCTGCTCGACGCCATCCGGGAGGCGGCCGCCTGCCTGGGCATCCCGGCCATCCCGGATTTCAATACCGGCGACAACGAGGGCTCGTCCTATTTCCAGGTGAACCAGAAGCGCGGCCGCCGCTGGAGCGCGGCCCGGGCCTTCCTGAAGCCGGTCCTCGGCCGGCCGAACCTGCGGCTCGAGACGGGTGTCCACGTCCACCACGCGGAGATCGCGGACGGGCGGGCCGTCGCGATCGTCGTGTCGCGAGGCGGGGAGACGCTCCGGGCGCGGGTGAGGGGCGAGCTGATCCTCTCCGCCGGCGCGGTCGGATCGCCGGCGATCCTCGAACGCTCGGGCATCGGGAACGGGGAGCGGCTCAGGGCGGCCGGCATCGCCGTGACCCGTCACCTGCCGGGCGTCGGCGAGAACCTGCAGGACCACCTGCAGGTGCGGCCGGTCTTCGCCGTGTCGGGCGTGCGCTCGCTGAACACCGATTACGCGAACCTCCTCCGCCGCGCCTGGATGGCGGTCGAGTACGGGCTGTTCCGCACCGGGCCGCTCACCATGGCGCCGTCGCAGGTGGGAGCCTTCGCGAGATCCTCGCCGGATTACGCGACCGCGAACCTGCAATTCCACTTTCAGCCGCTCTCGCTCGACAAGTGGGGGGACGGGCTGCACCGTTTCGCGGCCTTCACGGCGAGCGTCTGCAATCTCCGGCCGACGAGCCGCGGCTCCGTGCACGTGACCGGACCCGATCCGGCGGCGGCGCCCGCGATCCGGCCGAACTACCTCGCGACGGACGAGGATCGCCGGGTCGCGGTGGACGCGCTGAAGCTCGCCCGCCGGATCGCCGCCCAGGCGCCGCTCGCCCGCTACCTCCCGGTGGAGCGCT
>CALMTJ010000234.1 GCA_937872715.1 uncultured Methylobacteriaceae bacterium | reverse complement strand
CGGCCAAGACGGACCAACTCATACCGTAGAAGCTCCTAACCGCCGAACCGGAAACGTCGGACCGGTTCCCACGGGCCGCCGAGATAGCGCCACAGCGACAGCCCTTCGGCCCGCGCCCGGAACGGCTGGAAGCCGTGCTCGAGTTCCCGCAGCAGCGCGCGGGCGGCATCAGGCGCGACCTTGTTCTGCACCGTGACATGCGGAGCGATCCTGGCCGAATCCTGCGGGGTCAGCCAGTCGCGCCATTCGCGGGCGAGTTCCTGCCGGAGCGACACGAGCTCGGCAGACCGGAACGCGACGGCGACGCCCCGCCCGAGGGAACGGAGGCCCGTCGCCTCCAGCCCGAAGGCGCCGCGGCGTCGGCAAACCGCGTCGAGCTCGCGGCCGATCGTGACCTCGTTATCGCCCGGGAGGGCGTGGAAGAGGGTCATGTGGGCCGGGACCATGTTGCGGTCCGGCGGGAAGTGACGCCGGCGGAGCCCGTCCAGGTAGGCGAAGGACGCCTCGTCGAAGGCGACGGTCAGGATGAGGGGCGCCGGTCCGCTCAGAGGGCCAGCGCCGACTTGGCTTCCTCGAGCTGCGCGATCAGGGCGTCCGCGGCCCGTCGGCCCTCCTCGTCGTCCGCGCCGTCCCGCCGCGTCTGGAGCTCCAGGATCTCGCCGTCGATCTTGTCGGGCGTCAGCTCCTCGAGCGGAGTGGCGCGCTCCGCCAGCACGGTGACGACCGTCTGGTTAATCTCCGCGAACCCGCCCCGAACGAGCACGCGCTCGCCGTTATCCTTGTGGTTCGTCGCGACGACGAAGCCGGCCTTCAAGGCCGTCATCAGCGGGGCGTGGCCGGGCAGGACCGTGAGGTCTCCTTCCGACCCCGGAAGAAGCACGGATTCGACCTCGCCGGAGAAGAGGATCCGCTCGGGCGAGACGAGCTCGAAATGCATGGTGCTCACGGGCTGTCTCGCGGTCAGCGGCGACGGTCGGCGACGAAGCCGGCCAGGAGGCCCAGCACCGCGCCGCCGATCGCGAAGGCGCCGACATGCTGCCACTGCCCGGAGGTCATCGACCCCGAGCTGCGCGGCCCGGCCGCCCGGTCGGACTGCACCTCGACCTGGAGAGGCCCGATATTGAGCTGGGCGGCCTCCGGACGGGTCAGGTACCCGACCAGCCCGCCGACCAGGAGACCGACGACGAGAAGCGCGATCTTCACCATCGGTCAGGCTCCCGCCGCGAGCTTCTGGGCCTTCTCCATGGCCTCCTCGATCGTGCCGACCATGTAGAAGGCCGCCTCCGGAAGGTGGTCGTACTTGCCTTCGACCAGCCCCTTGAAGCCCTTGATGGTGTCCTCCAAGGCGACGAGCTTGCCCGGCGAGCCCGTGAACACCTCCGCCACGAAGAAGGGCTGCGACAGGAAGCGTTCGATCTTGCGGGCGCGGGCCACGGAGAGCTTGTCCTCCTCCGACAGCTCGTCCATCCCGAGGATCGCGATGATGTCCTGCAGCGCCTTGTAGCGCTGGAGCACCTGCTGCACCTGCCGGGCGACGCCGTAATGCTCCTCGCCCAGGATGTTGGCCGACAGCATGCGCGAGGTGGAATCGAGCGGGTCGACGGCCGGATAGATGCCCTTCTCGGCGATGGAGCGCGACAGGACGGTCGTCGCGTCGAGATGCGCGAAGGACGTCGCGGGTGCCGGATCGGTCAGGTCGTCGGCCGGAACGTAGATCGCCTGGACGGAGGTGATCGACCCCTTCGTCGTCGTGGTGATGCGCTCCTGGAGGTTGCCCATGTCGGTCGCGAGCGTCGGCTGGTAGCCGACCGCCGACGGGATGCGGCCGAGCAGCGCCGAGACCTCCGAGCCGGCCTGCGTGAAGCGGAAGATGTTGTCGACGAAGAACAGCACGTCCTGGCCCTGGTCGCGGAAGTTCTCGGCGACCGTGAGGCCGGTGAGCGCCACGCGGGCGCGGGCGCCCGGAGGCTCGTTCATCTGGCCGTAGACGAGGGCGCATTTCGAGCCCTCGCCGCCGCCGTGCTTGTTCACGCCGGATTCGATCATCTCGTGGTAGAGGTCGTTGCCCTCGCGCGTCCGCTCGCCGACGCCGGCGAAGACCGAATAGCCGCCATGAGCCTTGGCGACGTTGTTGATCAGCTCCATGATCAGCACCGTCTTGCCGACGCCGGCGCCGCCGAACAGGCCGATCTTGCCGCCCTTTGCATAGGGTGCCAGCAGGTCCACGACCTTGATGCCGGTGACCAGGATCTCGGCTTCGGTGGCCTGGTCGGCGTAGGAAGGCGCGGGCTGGTGGATGGCGCGCTGCGACTCGGCCGGGATCGGGCCCGCCTCGTCCACCGGCTCGCCGATGACGTTCATGATGCGGCCGAGCGTGCCCAGGCCGACCGGCACCTGGATCGGCGCGCCCGTATCCGTCACCTCCTGGCCTCGGACGAGGCCCTCGGACGTGTCCATGGCGATGCACCGGACGGTGGATTCGCCGAGCTGCTGGGCGACTTCGAGGACGAGGCGGCCGCCTCCGTTCCTCGTCTCGAGCGCGTTCAGGATCTCGGGCAGGTGCCCGTCGAACTGCACGTCGACGACGGCGCCGATCACCTGCGTGATGCGGCCCACGGAGTTGGCGAATGTTTGCGGCATGGCCAGAGCGGCTGACATGATGTGTTCCTTAGTATGGCGGCGCGAAGCGCCGGATTGGAGGGGCCGTGGCCCCGTTCGTCATTCCTTGATCAGCGACGTGAAGTCGGACCATTGCTCGACCCGGAAGGCACGGATATCGCGGACGCTGGCCGGGAGCCATGACAAGGCTTTCAGCGCCGTCATCGCGCGGAACAGGTTCGCCATGTCCTCGGTCTCTGTCACGAATACGCTTCCCTGTACCCTCCTGAATCCGTAACGGCGCAGCGTCGCTTCGATGTCGAGATAGGCCTGCCTCGAACTGCGCGGATGGGCATAGACCGTCGCGGAAACCTCGAGATCGAACGCGACCGCGAACATCAGGCGCTCGGGTCTTCCCGAACCTCGCTCACCGGATACTCTGCCGTGTCGCCGCTCTCCAGAAGGCAGATTTGGACCATGCCAGGCCCGGCCGTCGCCACGACCTCGTAGGGGGGGCCGATCTCGCCGATTCGATGATAGGTACCGACGAGGTCGGCTCCTTCGTGCTCGGCCTGCGACAGCGCGGCGCTCATGATCCGTGCTCCTGGTTGACCATCAGGTTCATATCACAAAGCCTCGGCGCCGGAGATGATCTCGATCAGCTCCTTGGTGATGATGGCCTGGCGTGAGCGGTTGTAGATCTGCGTCTGCTTCTTGATCATGTCTCCGGCGTTGCGGGTCGCGTTGTCCATGGCGGACATGCGGGCGCCCTGCTCGGAGGCGGCGTTCTCAAGGAGCGCCCGGAAGATCTGGACCGTCACGTTGCGGGGCAGGAGCGAGGTCAGGATCTCGCCCTCGTCCGGCTCGTAATCGTAGATCGCATCGGGCGCCGAGGCGGAGGCCTCGCCCGAACCGATCTCGGCCGGGATGATCCCCTGCGCGGTCGGGATCTGCTGGATGACGGAACGGAAGCGCGAATAGAACAGGGTCGCCCGGTCGAACTGGCCCTCGTCGAACAGGCGTAGCACCTTGCGGGCGACGATGTCGGCCTGCTCGTAGCTCATCTGCTTCACGGATCGGAAGTCGACGAGCTCGATGATCTGGCGCTCGAACTGCCGGCGCAGGATGTCGTAGCCCTTCTTGCCGACGCACAGGATCTTCACGGTCTTTCCCTCCGCCATCAGCCGATTGGCGTGGTCGCGGGCAAGCCGGGAGATGGAGGAGTTGAAGGCGCCGCACAGGCCGCGCTCGGCCGTGCACACGACGAGGAGATGGGTCGCGTCGCGGCCCGTCCCGGCGAGGAGCCGCGGCGTTTCCGGGCCGATGACGATGCCGCCGGCGAGGTTGGTCATCACGGCCGTCATGCGCTCCGCGAAGGGGCGGGCGGCCTCGGCCGACATCTGGGCGCGGCGCAGCTTCGCGGCCGCCACCATCTGCATGGCCTTGGTTATCTTCTGCGTCGCCTTCACGGAGGCGATGCGGTTGCGGAGGTCTTTAAGTGACGGCATGGCGCTAGCGTACCCGGTCCAATCCGCCCGTCATGCCCGGGCTTGGCCCGGGCACCCACGCCAATCCGCGTCGAGCCGGGCTTCGTGGATGGCCGGGCCAAGCCCGGCCATGACGACGTAATCGTCAGCTGAACGATTTCGCGAAGCCCTCGACGACGCCCTTCAGCTTGCCTTCCGTGTCGCCCGACAGGTCCTTGGAGGACCGGACGGCGTCCAGGATGTCGGCATGCTTGCCGCGCAGCGTCGAGAGGAGCCCGTCCTCGAACGACCGGACCTTGTTCAGCGGCAGCGCGTCCAGGTAGCCGTTGGTGCCGGCCCAGATCACGGCGACCTGCTCCTCCATCTTCAGCGGCGAGAATTGGGGCTGCTTCAGGAGCTCGGTCAGCCGCGAGCCGCGGTTCAGGAGCTTCTGCGTCGTGGCGTCGAGGTCGGAGCCGAACTGCGCGAAGGCCGCCATCTCGCGGTACTGCGCGAGCTCGCCCTTGATCTTGCCGGCGACCTTCTTCATCGCCTT
>CALMTJ010000233.1 GCA_937872715.1 uncultured Methylobacteriaceae bacterium | reverse complement strand
GGTGGATCCCGAGACGGCCGGAAGCGAGACGGTGAAGGTCGATCCCTCGTCGAGCCGCGACGCCAGCTCGATGCGGCCGCCCAGCGCCCGCACCGTCGCCCGCACTTCGGCAAGGCCGATCCCCTCGCCCGGCCTGTCCTGCGGGCCAGCGCGCCGGAAGAGCTCGAAGACGCGCGCCCGGTCGGCTTCGGCGATCCCGCGTCCATTGTCGGCCACCCTGTAGACGACGCGGCCGCTCGCGCGCTCGCCCGTCACCGTGATCCGGCCCGGCCGGCCCGGCGACAGGTACTTCACCGCGTTGTCGAGCAGGTTGCCGAACACCTGCTCGACGGCCAGCCGATCGGCCGTCGCCTCCGGCAGGTCGGGAGCGACGGTGACGGCGGCGCCGACGACCTCCGTCTGGTGGCGGATCGCGTCGGCGAGGCTCTGCACGAGGGGCGTCATCGCGAGCCGCTCGGGCTGCAAGGGCCGCCTCCCGTCGCGCGAGAGCTTCAGGATCGCGGCGATCAGCCCCTCCATCTTGGCGATGGACGCCTTGATGAACCCGATCGCCTCCCCGAGGTCACGATCGATCCTGCCGGCGAGGGGGTTCCCGGCCAGCGCCTCGCGCATCCCGGAGCGGGCGGCCTCGATCTCGCCGGTGAAGCCGACCACGTTGACGAGCGGCGCCCGGAGATCGTGGCTGACGATATAGGCGTAGCGCTGCAGCTCCGCGTTCGATTCCCTGAGCTCCGCCTCCGCGTCACGCTGCTCGGTGATGTCGGTATGGACGCCGACCCATTCGCGGATCCTGCCGCCGTCGACGATCGGCACGGCGTGGATCGCGAAGTTCCGCCACGCCCCGTCATGCCGCCGGACGCGGTGCTCGAAGACGAAGGGCTGCTTCTCGGCGACGGAGCGCGTCCAATTGGCGAGGCTCGGGCCGGCATCCTCGGGATGGACCGCGTCCGCCCAGCCGTGCCCCTCGTACTCGGCCTCGCTCTGACCGGTGAGCGCCGCCCAGCCGGGCTGGGGCGGTCGCATCCGTCCCTCGGCATCGTTGGTCCAAAGGACACCCCGGACGGCACGGACTGCGGCCCGGAACCGTTCCTCGCTGGCCTTCAGCTCCGCCTGCGCGCGCTGCTGGTCGAAGGACGAGGCCAGCATCGCCAGGAACAGGATGAGGAACGTCGCGCCTGCGACGTAAAGGGCGAGGTTCTGCTGGCCGAGGCCCGCCTCGACGGCGTGAGCATGCGGCGCCCCGGGCTGGGCTTCCAGGGTGAAGGTCGCGGCCGCCATTCCCGTGTAGTGCATGCCGGCGACCGCGAGGCCCATGACGATGGCGGCCGCGAGCTTCTGCCAGATGCTGTTCTCGCGGAACGTCAGCCAGAGCGCGGTGGTGGCTGCCGTGGCGGCGATCCCGACCGAAAGGGCGACGACGGCAGGGTTGTAGGCGAGGTTGCCGGGGATGCGCATCGCGGCCATCCCGGTATAATGCATTCCGGCGATGCCGACGCCCATCAGGGGGCCGCTCACCGCGACGTCGCCGAGCCGTGCGCCCCCGCGGTTCACCCAGGCGACGGCGAGACCTGTCACGCCGACGGCGACCAGGAGCGACAGGAGGGTCAGCCCGGTCTCGTAGGCGACGGGCATTCCCATCTGGAACGCGAGCATGCCCACGAAGTGCATGGCCCAGATGCCGCCGCCCATCGCCACGGAGGCGCCCGCGATCCAGCTCCAGCGCGGACCAGGCCTCGCGCCTCGCGCGCGGCCGCCGAGATCGAGTGCCGTGTAGGAGGCGAAGATCGCGAGGGCGACGGACAGGACGACGAGATTGGGATCGTAGCCGGTCTCGACCGCCACGTGACGTCTCCGCACCGAATCAGCCGTGTACCTCACGGGCGGCCGTTCGTCACCGCCGGGGAGACGCGGGCGAACTGGATGTCGGGAGGCCCGAACCGCCCCGAGCGGGCCGGACTAGGCGCCGACCTCCTCCCCGACGCGCTTATGCCTGCGGCGGTCGACCGAGGACGGGATGCGGAGGGATTCTCGGTATTTCGCGACCGTGCGGCGGGCGATGTCGACGCCCTCCACCTTGAGCTTACGGACAAGGGCGTCGTCCGACAGGACGTCCTCCGCCCGCTCGCCGTCCACGAGCTGCCGGATGCGGTGGCGCACGGCTTCGGAGGAATGGGCCTCGGCCCCGGAGGCGCTCGGGATGGAGGCGGTGAAGAAATACTTCATCTCGAAGGTGCCGCGCGCGGTCCCGATCGCCTTGTTGGAAGTGACCCGGGAGACGGTCGATTCATGCATCCCGATCGCGTCCGCGATGGTCTTCAGGTTGAGGGGGCGCAGATGGGCGACGCCGTTCGCGAAGAACCCGTCCTGCTGGCGCACGATCTCGGTCGCGACCTTCAGGATCGTCTTCGAGCGCTGTTCCAGCGAGCGCGTCAGCCAGTTTGCGCTCTGGAGGCATTCGCTGATGAAGGATTTCTCCTGGTCGCTCCTCGCGTGCCGGGAGACCCGGGCATGGTAGGCCTGGTTCACCAGCACCTTCGGGAGCGTGTCGGGGTTCAGCTCGACGTGCCAGCTGCCGTCAGGCGCCGCCCGGACGAACACGTCGGGGATGAGCACGTTCAGCGGGCCGCTGCCGAACGCCCGGCCGGGCTTCGGGTCGAGGCGGCGGAGCTCGGCCAGCATCTCGGCCAGGTCCTCGGCATCGACCCCGCATATCCGCCGCAGCGCCGGGAAGTCGCGGCGGGCCACGAGGTCCAGCCGCCCGATCAGCGCCTGCATGGCCGGATCGTGGCGGTTCGCCTCCCGGAGCTGGATCGTCAGGCATTCCGCAAGGTCGCGCGCCGCGATCCCGGTCGGGCTGAAGCCCTGGACGACCGCCAGCACCCGCAGGATCTCGGCCTCGGGAAGCCCGAGATTGGCCGCGAGAACCTCGACGGGCTCGCCGAGATAGCCCGCCTCGTCCACGGCATCGACGATGTAGCGGCCGACCAGCCTGTCGGCCGGGTCGGTCGTCGCGAGGTCGAGCTGCGCCAGGAGGTGGTCGTGCAGGCTCTCCTCGCTCCGCAGGTTCGCGGCGAAGTCCGTGTCCTCCCCCTCGA
>CALMTJ010000232.1:337-1840 GCA_937872715.1 uncultured Methylobacteriaceae bacterium | reverse complement strand
GCAGGGACGATCCCGGGCCGCAGCGCGAGGTAGGGCGCGACCGCGAGCACGCCGAGAAGGCCCGCGACGAGGCGCGAACGGACGAAGCCGGCGACGGCCGGGCCGTCGGCGCCAACATCCCCGCTGTCCTTCCGCGACCCCCCCGAACAGGGCGCCGCCAGCGTACCCGACGTCATGAAGCCTCGACCGTCCGGGCGCGTCCCAGGGCCCGGTGCAACGACGCCACGATGTCACCCGCGACTTAAATGAAAGCTAAGGGCCGCTGCCGAATCGATGAATCTCGGCGCGCATCTTCGCAGCTTAACCTGGCGTTAATCCTGAGACGACGTCGCCCTATGTCAGTCATCTTTCGGGAATCTAGACACAGGATTATCTGGTGGACAAGTCGAGTGCTGGTCATGATCAGAGCTGTACTAGGAATGGGAATCATCGCGGGGCTCTGGTTCATGTCGCCGGACCGTGATTCCTCTCAGAATGCCGGCGTTCCTTTGGCGGCGCTGCTGCATGGGGCCGATTCGCAGCTGGCGAGGAGCGCCGCCGCCGCCGCCGGGAGGGACATTCCGGTGCTGGAGCGAGCCGTGGCGGTCGCTCCCGCGAGCGTCCGCCGCATCGTGACGGACGGGGCGGTGCCGGTGGAGATGCCGCCGCTCCGCAAATAGGCCCGCTCGCCATGGCGGCGCGCCGGCCCTATAGAACGGCCTTCTCCGGCCGGAACCCATGCTGCCCCCGTTCGACGAGATCGTGCAGAATTTCGAGTTGCTCGACGAGCCGACCGATCAATTCGAATACCTGATCGAGCTCGGCCGGCAATTGCCGACCCTGCCGCCGGAGGACCACTCGGACGACAAGCTCGTTCCGGGATGCCAGAGCCGGGTCTGGCTGGACATGAGGGTGGCCGGCCGCGGCAACGGGTCCCGGATCGACATTCTCGCGGACAGCGACGCCCATATCACCAAGGGTCTCGTCGCCTTCCTGGTCGCGCTTTACTCCGGGCAGACGGCGGGCAAAATCCTGGAGACGGATGCGCTCGCGATCTTCCGCGGCCTGGGCCTCGGCCAGCACGTGACGAGCAAGCGCTCCAACGGGCTGCGGTCCATGGTGGACCGCATTCAGGCCGAGGCCGCCCGCGTCGCCTCAGCCTGAGGGCGGGGCGGTGTCGTCTCCGTTCCAGCTCCGCAAGCCTCGGGAACGGTCGGGACCGCGCGCTTCCGTCCAGAGCCCGTAATGCTCGGCGAGGCGCCGGAGCGCGAGCCGCACGACCACCTTGGCCGAGCGCTGCGGCCAGCCGCGCTCGCGCTCGACAAGTTCCAGCCCCTTCAGGAACCCGCAGATGTCGATGAGGATTCCGGCGTAGTCCGATCCCGTCGCGTCCAGCGCGCGCCGGACCCGCTGACGGGCCGCCACCATCGCGTCCGTCGCGGCCGCGGGATCGCGCAGCCCGCCCTCGCCGCGCCCGATGGCGCCCTCCCAGCGGGCGGTCACGGAGGGGAGCACGCCGCCCGG
>CALMTJ010000232.1:0-327 GCA_937872715.1 uncultured Methylobacteriaceae bacterium | reverse complement strand
CTACCGGACGATCCGCCGGCTGGTGGGCGGGCACGTGCCCTCCGACGCGGGCGATTTCCGGCTGATGAGCCGGGCCACGGTGGACGCCATCAACCGGCTGCCCGAGCCGAACCGGGTGCTGCGGCTCGCCGTCCCGGCCCTTTCGGCGCCGGAGCCATTCGAGAGGGCTCTCGGCGGCGTTGACGGTGACCTTCTCGACGCCGCCCTCCGTCCGGATCGTGCCGCGCTGGATGTCGAGATGCTGCGCGGCGAAGCCGTCCTCGCCCGCGGCCGCGCGCCGCTGGTGCGCCAGCCCGGCATCGCTCGCGGCCCAGGCATCCGCCGCAC
>CALMTJ010000231.1:1546-3359 GCA_937872715.1 uncultured Methylobacteriaceae bacterium | reverse complement strand
CTGGTGGATTACGATCCGGACGCGCCGGAGCCGGGCCGCGAGGAGCTCGTCGGCATCGAGCATTTCCGTGCCTTGCGGGAGGACGGGAAGCCCGGGATCGTGTTCTCCGCCCATCTCGGCAACTGGGAGCTGCCGGCGATCTGCGCGGCCCGGTTCGGGCTCGACGCGACGGCGGTGTTCAGGCCGCCGAACGACCCCGCCGCCGCCCGGATCGTCCACGAGGTCCGGTCCGGCACCATGGGCGGCCTCACCGCGTCGGCGGGAAGCGGGGCGGCCTTCGCCATCGCGGGCGTGCTGGAGCGCGGCGGCCATCTCGGCCAGCTCGTCGACCAGCATTTCACGCGCGGCGTGCCGATCACCTTCCTCGGCAGGCCGGCGCTGGCGAACCCGCTCCTCGCCAAGCTCGCCCGCCAGTACGAATGCCCGGTGCACGGCGTCAGGGTCCTGCGGCTGCCGGGGCACCGCTTCCGGATCGAGCTGACCGCGCCGCTCGACCTGCCGCGCGACGGGGCGGGCCGCATCGACGTCCCCGCCTCCGTCCAGGTCATGAACGACGTGATCGCGGGCTGGGTGCGGGACGCGCCCGGGCAATGGCTCTGGATGCACCGCCGGTGGCGGTCCGCGGCGGCTATTCCGCCGTCACCCTGACCCGGTGCCACGCCGTGGACAGGTAGCCCTTGACGTTCCAGATCTCCTCCGGAAGCGAGGGCTGCGCCTGGCCGGCGCTGTCCACCGCCCGGACGACGAGGTCGTGTTCGCCGGGCGCAAGGTCGAGCTCCGCCTCCCAGAAGGTCCAGCTCCACGGATCGTCCGGCTCGTCGAGGAGGACGGCGTTCCGCCATGTCCGGCCGCCATCCTGCGAAACGTCCACGCGCGCGATCCTTCGCGGCTATGCCGTCGCATAGCCCCGCACGGGAACGCGGCCGGCCCGCACGGTCCCGCCCCGGACGGGGTCGCAGATGGCGGAGTTGAGCGGCATGTCGTTGATCGGCAGCCCGTCCTCCGGAACGGCGTCCTCCCCCGATGCACCCGGCGGGAAGAGCCGGTAATCGCGCGCCTGCCAATGGGCGCCGGACGGCCCCGCCTGCACGGTGATGCGGTCCAGCCACTTGGCGCTGCGCACCCCGGCATAGCCCGGCACCACCACCCGGAGCGGGAAGCCGTGCGCCGGCGTGAGCGGCTCGCCGTTCAGCTCCGAGGCGAGCAGCACCTCCCCGTCCATCGCCTTCCGGGCCGGGATCGAGACCTCGTAGGGCTGACAGGGCCCGTCCGCCTCGCAGAGGTCGCGGCAGCGAAACGCGACGTGCAGGTCTCCCGGATCGGCGAGGCCGGCGGACCGCAGAAGATCGGACAGCGCGACGCCGCCCCAGGCGCCGTTGCCGATCGCGCCCGCGTCCCAAGGATCGCCGGAGGTCTCGCCGACCGTCTGGAGGTCGCCGCGACGGTTGCCGGCGCATTGGAGGGTCGCCGTGACGGTCCGTCGCGGGAAGCGCGCCCGCAGATCGGCGAGGCCGAGTTCCAGCCCGTCCACGGAGCCGCCCTCGACCCGAAGGCGGTACTCGGCGGCGTCGATCTCCGGGATGTCGCCGTGGGTGCGTACGTAGAAATCGGCCTGCGGGGTCAGGAACGCCCCGCGCAACCGAGGGAGGGGCGTCTCGGCGTTGAGCGGGCGCTCCGACCGTACGATCAGGCGGGCGCTGCCGCGTCCGCTCACGTGGAGATCCTTCCCGGACAGGGTGTCACAGCACGACAACCCGGTTCGGCAGCTCGTCCGTATCGCACACCGCAACGGCGTCCGGCTGCTGAAACTGGT
>CALMTJ010000231.1:0-1536 GCA_937872715.1 uncultured Methylobacteriaceae bacterium | reverse complement strand
CAGCCCCACTCGTTGAACACCGCGTCCGTGAGGCCGAGCCGGCAGGCGAGGATCACGAGCAGCGAGAGCAGCAGGCCGCCGGTCGCCGTCGTCTGGATCCAGCCCGTGTAGAGGCCGCGCCTGCCGGGCGGGGCGTGCTCGGCCAGGATGGTGCCGATCGCCCCGACCGCCGCGACGAGCCCGTCCCCGTAGGCGCGCCGGCCGAAGGCGTCGAGCAGCGCGTCGATGACGGCACGCCAGGCCGCGTCCGGCACGGAGCCCGAGATGGCGACGTCCCCGACCACCTCGGCGTAGCGCTCCGCCTCCGCCACGAACAGGAGCACCCCCGTCCGGCCGCGGGTCTCCGCCATGCCCCGGCTCGCGAACTCGCGCGCGGCCGCCGCCCCGGCCGCTGCCCGCCGCACGGCCCGGGGTGCAAGCAGGAGACGCAACCGTGCGGGCGAGGCGAGGGCCAGGACGGCCAGCGCCGCCGCGAGCTGCCACAGCGCGACCCTGACCGGCCCGAGACCTGTCGCGGCGATCAGGATCCAGGGGAGGACGAGCGCCGTCGCCAGACCGGCCGCCAGCGGGACGGCGCCGTAGCTCCCGGCCTGGCGGGTCACCACGACCACGATCTCGCCGGCCGTGCCGCGCTCCGCCACCCGGATGGCGTCCTCCACCCTGAGGCGGTCCGAGGCGTCCAGCACCTCACCAGCTCCCGGACGCGCCGCCGCCGCCGGACGAGCCGCCGCCGCCGGAGAACCCGCCTCCGGAGAAGCCGCCCGACGAGCCGCCTCCCCAGCCGCCGGACCAGCCGGACCCGGACGGAGCCGGCAGCCAGATGCCGCTCCGGGTCCGATGGCTGCGCGACCCGCCCCGGACCTCGCGCCAGAACGTCCAGAACAGGATGGCGAAGACGAGCACCATGAAGAGGAGCGCCAGGAGATCGCTGCCATCCGCCCCGTCCGCGGGCGCGGCCGCCCGCCGGTTCCACTCCTCCGCGTCCCCGGACAGCACGGTCAGGATCGCGTCCGTGCCGGCCGCCATGCCGCCCGCGAAGTCGCCCGCCTTGAAGCGCGGCGCCACGGCCGTCCGGATGATCACGGCCGTCACCGCGTCCGTGAGCGCGCCTTCGAGGCCGTAGCCGACCTCGATCCTGATCTTGCGATCTTTCGGGGCGACGAGGAACAGCACTCCGTTGTTCTTCGCCTTCGTGCCGGTTCGCCACGTCCTCGACGGCTTCACCGCCGAGCGACGGGAGGGTGGCGACCACCACCTGGTCGCTCGTGCGCCCTTCATGCGCCGCGAGCTTCGCGTCCAGCGCGCCCCGGGCGGAGGCGTCGAGGAGGTTCGCGGCATCCACGACCCGGCCGGTGAGGGCGGGAAGCGCGAGGCGTTCCTGCGCGGGCGCGGATGACGGAACGGCAAGGACGAGCAGGGCGGCCGCCAGGATCATCCGCCCGGCCGCCGAGCCCGCACGCGGCGACGTCGTCCGGCCGCGCGCCTGCCCTCCCCCTGGCGGGGAGGGCCGAGCCGAAGCGGAGCGGAGGGCCGGGG
>CALMTJ010000230.1 GCA_937872715.1 uncultured Methylobacteriaceae bacterium | reverse complement strand
GTCGACGATCAGCTTCACCTCGTGCAGGCACTCGAAATACGCCATCTCGGGGGCGTAGCCGGCCTCGACGAGCGTCTCGAACCCGCCGCGGATCAGCTCCACGAGACCGCCGCAGAGCACCACCTGCTCCCCGAACAGGTCCGTCTCGCATTCCTCCTTGAAGGTCGTCTCGATGATGCCGGCGCGCCCGCCCCCATTGGCGGACGCGTAAGAGAGCCCGAGATCGTGCGCGTTGCCGGTCGCGTCCTGGTGGATGGCGACCAGCGTCGGCACGCCGCCGCCGCGCTGGTACTCGGACCGCACCGTGTGGCCGGGACCCTTCGGCGCCACCATGAGGACGTCGAGATCCGCCCGGGGCTCGATCAGGTTGAAATGGACGTTCAGCCCGTGGGCGAAGAGGAGCGCCGCGCCGTTCTTCATGTTGGGGGCGAGGTCGTCCCGGTAGATGTCGGCCTGAAGCTCGTCCGGAGTGAGCATCATCACGACGTCCGCCCACCTGGCGCCCTCGCCCGGCGTGTGGACGGTGAAGCCCGCGCCCTCGGCCTTCGGGCGGCTCGCGGAGCCCTCCTTCAGCGCGATCGCGATGTTCGCGACGCCCGAATCCCGCAGGTTCTGCGCATGCGCGTGGCCCTGGCTGCCGTAGCCGACGATCAGGACCTTCCTGCCCTTGATCAGATTGATGTCGGCATCGCGATCGTAATACACCCGCATGGACGTCGTTCCCCCTTGGGGCGACCGGCCCCGCTCACGATGGTCAGCCCCGCGCGGGCCTGCCTTGCGGCGCCGCTTGTAGCGGCGGAGCCCCGACTGGCAAGAGAGGAGGGAACGGATGACGCCCGAGGACGACGGTGCGACGAGCGTCGTTCCCGACGAGGTCGTCCGGTTCTGGCGGGATGCCGGGCCGGAGACGTGGTTCACCCGTGACGAGGCCTTCGACGAGACCTGCCGCGCCCGCTTCATGGGTGCCCACGAGGACGCGGCCTCCGGCAGGCTCGCCGGATGGGAGGACAAGCCTGTCGGCGCTCTCGCGCTCCTGATCCTCCTCGACCAGATGCCCCGCAACATGTTCCGGGGCGATCCGCGGAGCTGGGCCACGGACGGGCAGGCTCTCCGGATCGCCGAACGCGCACTCGCCCGCGGCTACGACCGGGAGATCGAGTGGGAGATGCGCGGCTTCGTTTATCTCCCCTTCATGCATGCCGAGAACATGGCCGCCCAGGAACGCTCGCTGCGCCTCTACGAGGGCTGGGGCAATCCCGATTCGCTCGCCTTCGCGCGGCACCACCACGACATCGTCGCGAGGTTCGGGCGGTTCCCGCACCGGAACGAGGCGCTCGGGCGCGAGAGCACGCCGGACGAACTGGCCTTCCTCGCGAGCGACCCGTTTCGGGGATGAGAGGGCCTGGCGATCCTCCCCCGGTCAGGGCAGCGCGAGGCCTTCGCGCTCGAGCGCACGCCTCACCGCCGGCCGTTCTCCCACCGCTCTCGCATGCGCCGTCCAGGCCGGGAAATCGCGCGGCATGTCGTAGGCGAGGTTGGGGCCGCGCCCCCATGTCCAGAAGGTGAAGAGGTAGGGATCGGCAACCGAGTAGCGACGTCCCGCGGCCCATGTCGATGCCGAGGCGGCAAGCCGCGTCTCCACCTGGTCCCATACGTCGCGGGCGGCGCGCCGGCCCGTCTCGACCACGTCCGCCTTCCCGGCCTCCGTGCCGGCATAGCGCTCGGAGCGTCGGATATGGGCGTAGGCGACGTGCAGGCCGGACGATCCCCAGGCGAGCCATTCGAGGCAGCGCGCGTCCTCCTGCGGATCCTCCGGCCAGAGCCCCGCATTCGGAAACTTGCGGGCGAGGTAGCGGAGCACGGCCGGGTTCTCCGTCACCACGAAACCGTCGTCGAACAGGACCGGCACCCGCCCCTTCGGGTTCAGGGAGAGGAAGTCCGGCCCCTTCTGCTCGCTCGCCGCGAAGCTGATCCTCGCGGCCTCGAACGGCTCCCCCGTCTCCTCGAGCGCGATATGCGGCGCGAGCGAGCAGGCGCCCGGAGAGTAGAAGAGCCTCAGCATTATGCGAACTCTCCGGCTATGCGGGAATCGGAATTCCGGCGAGATTGGCGAGCATCCCGCGTACCTCCGCAAGCGTCGCAGGCGGCAGGCTGTCGATATAGTCGAAGACACGCGATGTCAGGTGCAGCATCCTCACCTGATCGACCATCACGACACCTTCTACGTTCAGACCCGGCGGGATCGGCACGTGAAAGGTCCACGGGCGGGTACTTCTCGTAATGGGGCACACCAGTACGCGTCCTGCCCGCTGGTTATATGCGGCGTCCGAGAGGATAAGCCCAGGGCGGCGGCCCGCCTGTTCGGTTCCGCGGGTCGGATCAAGCTCGACCCAAGCGACGTCACCTGCCGTCAGCGGCATTCAGATCCATGGTTTCTGGCGTGATCTCGCCCCGCGAATACTCATCGTCGATGATCTCCGATCCGCGATCAGTACCCCAATCCACCATATCCGGCACAGCCTCTGGCCCAAGACTTTCCATG
>CALMTJ010000229.1:2283-4009 GCA_937872715.1 uncultured Methylobacteriaceae bacterium | reverse complement strand
GTCCTGGATCGGTATGGCCGGGCCAAGCCCGGCCATGACGAGAGGGTACATGGATGACCAAAGCCATCCTGGGCGTGATCGGCGGGTCGGGCGTCTACGACCTCCCGGGCCTGGAGGACGTGCGCGAGGAGGCCGTCGCCTCGCCCTGGGGCGAAGCCTCCGACACGCTCCGCATCGGCCGGATCGGGGGCACGATCGTGGTGTTCCTGCCGCGCCACGGCCGCGGGCACCGCCACGCTCCCTCCGACATCAACTACCGGGCGAATATCGACGCGCTGAAGCGGGCGGGCGTCACCGACCTCGTCGCCATCTCGGCCTGCGGTTCGTTCCGGGAGGACCTCCCGCCCGGTCGCTTCGTCCTCGTGGACCAGTTCGTCGACCGCACCTTCCGGCGCGAGACCTCGTTCTTCGGCTCGGGCTGCGTGGCGCACGTCTCCATGGCGCACCCCGTCGGACCCGCGCTGCAGGACCGGATCGCGGCCGCCGCCGCCGCCGAGGGCATCGACGTCGCGCGCGGCGGCACCTACCTGTGCATCGAAGGCCCGCAATTCTCCTCCCTCTCCGAATCGCTCGGCTACAAGGCCGCCGGCCATGACGTGATCGGCATGACGAACATGCCGGAGGCCAAGCTCGCCCGGGAGGCCGAGATCACCTACGCGACGGTCGCCATGGTGACGGATTACGATTGCTGGCACCCGGGCCATCACGCGGTCGAGGTCTCGGACGTGATCGCGGTGGCGCGCGCCAATGCCGGGAACGCGGCGAGGCTCGTTTCGCGGCTCGCCCGCGACTTCCCGGCCGCCCGCGAGCCCTGCCCCGCGAGGTCGGACCGGGCGCTCGACGGCGCCATCATGACGGCCCCGTCGTCGCGCGACCCCGCGCTCCTCGCCAAGCTCGACGCGGTCGCCGGGCGCGTCCTCCGGGCGGAGAGCGCCTAGCGGCCGCGGGTGAGACCGGAAAGCCGCGGCCGGCGGACGAAGCTGCGCGGGTACGTGGTTTGCAGGTGACGAACCCTTCGCCTGGACGCTAAGCTCTCCCGCGCTCTCCACCCGCACGACACGGAATGACACAGCCCCTCGCTCGCGACCTCCGCGACGCCGTTCGTACGATCCCGGATTATCCGAAACCCGGCATCATGTTCCGGGACATCACGACGTTGCTCGGCGATGCCGGCGCGTTCCGTCGGGCCGTCGACGAGATGGTGCACCCCTTCGCGGGCGGCAAGGCGGACAAGGTCGCCGGGATCGAGGCGCGAGGCTTCATCCTGGGCGGCGCCATCGCCCACCAGCTCTCGGCCGGCTTCGTGCCGATCCGCAAGAAGGGCAAGCTCCCGCACCAGACCGTGCGCGTGTCCTACCTCCTCGAATACGGGTCCGACGAGATCGAGATGCATGCCGACGCGCTCGTGAAGGGCGAGCGCGTGATCCTGGTCGACGACCTGATCGCGACGGGCGGCACCGCGCTCGCGGCGCTGAAGCTCCTCACGCAGATCGGCGCCGACGTGATCGCCGCCTGTTTCGTGATCGACCTTCCCGAGCTCGGCGGCGCCGCGAAGCTGCGCGAGGCCGGGATCGAGGTCAGGACCCTGATGAGCTTCGAAGGGCACTGACCCGTGGCGACCCACCAGCCGCCCTACCGCCTCGTCATCTTCGATTTCGACGGCACGCTCGCGAACTCGTTCGGCTGGTTCGTCAGCGTCCTGGACGAGGTGGCGCAGCGCTACCGC
>CALMTJ010000229.1:1541-2273 GCA_937872715.1 uncultured Methylobacteriaceae bacterium | reverse complement strand
TCGCCGCGTCGGCCCGGACGAGGTGGAGACGCTGCGCACGCTCGGCACCCGCGAGGTGCTGTCCGCCCTCGCCGTCCCGAAATGGAAGCTGCCCTTCATCGCCCGCCACATGCGCGGGCTGAAGCGCCGCAGCCTGGACGAGATCCAGCTCTTCCCCGGCGTGGACGTCCTCCTCGACCGGCTGGGCGAGGCCGGGATCACGCGCGCCATCGTCAGCTCCGACACGGAGGCCAACATCCGCCAGGTCCTCGGGCGGGAGAACGTCCGCCGCATCGACCTCTTCGATTGCGGCGCCTCCTTGTTCGGCAAGCAGGCCCATGTCGCGCGCGTGATGCGGGCCGCGAAGGTGAGCCCGGAGCAGACGCTCTGCATCGGCGACGAGAGCCGCGACAGCGAGGCGGCCCGCGCCACGGGGGCGGCTTTCGGCGCCGTCTCCTGGGGCTACGCCGCTCCGGCCGCCCTGTCCCGCGACCGGCCGGACGTGCTGTTCGAGAACCTGGCCGAGATCGGCGACCTCTGCCTCTCGCCGGCGAGCCACGTCTCGCCCCGGCCCGACCCGGCGAGCCTCGCCCGGCTCCGACCGACATGAAGGTCGACGGACGGCCGACCCGGACGATCCGGCTGGCGGAGGACGGCGTCGGGATCGAGGTGATCGACCAGACGAGGCTCCCCCACGAGGTCTCCGTGAGGCGGCTCGCGACGCTCGCGGACGCGGCCGAGGCCATCCGCGCC
>CALMTJ010000229.1:0-1531 GCA_937872715.1 uncultured Methylobacteriaceae bacterium | reverse complement strand
ATCCGCGCCATGGTGGTCCGCGGCGCCCCCCTGATCGGCGTCACCGCCGCCTACGGGATGGCGCTCGCCATGCGGGAGGACGCCTCCCCCGAGGGCGTGGCGCGGGCGGTGGAGACCCTCGCCGCCACGCGACCGACGGCCGTGAACCTCCGCTGGGCGCTCGACCGGATGGCCGACGCCCTCACCCGGCCGGAGGTGAACGACCGGGTCGCGGCCGCCTATCGCCTCGCGGGCGAGATGGCGGAGGAGGACGTGGCCACCTGCCGGGCGATCGGCCGGCACGGCGCCGCGCTGATCCGCGACGCCCATCTCAGGACCGGACGCACGGTCAACGTCCTCACCCATTGCAATGCCGGATGGCTCGCCGCGGTCGATTGGGGAACGGCGCTCGCCCCCGTCTACGCGGCGCATGACGAGGGCGTGCCGGTTCATGTCTGGGTGGACGAGACCCGCCCCAGGAACCAGGGCGCGGCGCTGACCGCCTTCGAGCTCGGCCAGCACGGGGTCCCGCACACGATCCTGGCCGACAATGCCGGCGGGCACCTGATGCAGCACGGCCGGGTGGACCTGTGCATCGTCGGTTCCGACCGCACCACGGCGGCGGGCGACGTCGCGAACAAGATCGGCACCTACCTGAAGGCGCTCGCCGCCCATGACAACGGCGTGCCCTTCTACGCGGCGCTGCCCTCCTCCACGATCGATTGGGGGCTCGCCGACGGCGTGCGGGACATCCCGATCGAGGAGCGTGAGGCGAGCGAGGTCACCCACATGACGGGCCGCGGCCCGTCCGGCGACATCGTCACCGTCCAGATCTCCGCGCCCGGGAGCCCGGCCGCGAACCCGGCCTTCGACGTGACGCCGGCCCGGCTCGTCACCGGCCTTGTGACCGAGCGGGGCATCGCCCCGGCGAGCCGTGACGGGCTGGCCGGCCTCTTCCCGGAGCGGTCGGTGTGACCGCGGCCGCGGACGCGATCCGGGACTGGATCGTCCGCCAGGGCCTCGAAGGCGAGACCCTCGCGGGCCTGGTCGAGGGCTTCGCGACGCGCGTCGTCGCGATGGGGGTGCCGCTCTCGCGCGCCCATCTGGGGGTGCCGTCGATCGATCCCGCCATCCGGGCGGAGAACGTGGTCTGGAGGCGCGACGCGGCCGCGACCCGGGAAGGCGTGGAGCACGGCCGCTCCACGGCCGCCTTCGAGCAGAGCCCGATCCACTTCCTCCTCACGAACAACATTCCTCGCCGGCGCTGGCGCCTGGAAGACGAATCCGGACTGGACGGCTACGCCCTGCTGCGCGACCTCCGGGACGGAGGCCACACCGACTACGCGGCGCACCTCGTCCGGTTCGGCGGCAGCGCGACCACGGCCTTGCAGGGCGTCGCGCTCACGGCCTGCAGCGACCGGCCCGGCGGCTTCTCGGATTCCGAGCTCACGCTGTTCAGCGAGATCTCGCCGATCCTGGCGCTTGCCGCCTACCGGATCGCGTTGTCGGGCGTCGCGGTCTCGGTCCTCGGCGCCTATGTCGGGCATGAGGC
>CALMTJ010000228.1 GCA_937872715.1 uncultured Methylobacteriaceae bacterium | reverse complement strand
CCTCGCTCGCGACCAGCGCCCGTGCCCCGACGGATGCGAGCCCGGCCGAGATGTCGATCGCGGTCCGCTCCGCGCCGCCCGCGTCGAGCGAGGGGATGACCTGCAATACCGTCTTCCCGGCGAGCGGATGGGCGTCGGCCCGGAGCAGGGCCGCGGCCTTCGGCTGTTGCCGGTCGCCGGGTCTGGACGATAGCGAGAGGGCGAGCATCGGGTCGGCACCCTGGCGGCCGCGAGTTGAGGTTCGGTTAACCATGACGCACGAGATCGTGGTCGGGGAGGGGCCGGAAGCGCGGCGGATCGCGGTCCAGGCGCGAGAGGGCGAGGGTCCGGCCGTCGTCTGGTTCGGAGGTTTCCGGTCGGACATGCGGGCCACCAAGGCGGAGGCGCTCGACGGCTGGGCGCGCGACACGGGCCGGGCCTTCCTGCGCTTCGACTATTCGGGCCACGGCGAATCGGGCGGGCTGTTCGCCGACGGGACGATCGGCCGCTGGCTGGAGGAGGGGCGGGCCGTGCTCCGGGCCTTCGCGCCCGGGCCCGCGATCCTGGTCGGCTCGTCCATGGGAGCCTGGATCGCCACCCTGGCGGCTCTGCGGCAGCGGGATGACGGGGCGCCGCCGCCGGCCGGCCTCGTCCTCCTCGCGCCCGCCATCGACTTCACCGAGCGGCTGATGTGGGACGGGTTCCCGGCGGAAGCCCGGGACGCGATCGAGCGGGACGGCGTCTACCTGCGGCCGTCCCTCTACTCGGACGAACCGTACCCGATCACGGCGGGCCTGATCCGGGAGGGCCGGCGGCACCTCCTGCTCGACGGGCCGATCGCGCCGGGCTGCCCCGTCCATATCCTGCAAGGGATGCGGGACCCGGATGTGCCCTGGGAGCACGCGATGCGGCTCGTGGAGAGGCTCCCGGGGGATGACGTCCAGCTCACGCTCGTGAAGGACGGCGATCACCGCCTGTCCCGGCCGGAGGATATCGACCTCCTGATCCGGGCCGTCGAGGCCGCGACCCGGAGGTCGCGGCCCGCGCGGGACGGGGCGGCGGCGGGAATCAGTTCAGGCTGACGGTCCTGAGGTCGTGCGCCCAGGCATTCGCCACCGCGGCGTCGCGCGAATCCGTGACGAGGATCGGCATGCCGCTCGCCGAGAGCAGCGCGAAGAGCTCGAGGTTCGGGGCGATCTCCGGCGCCTGCGGGAAGAACCGGCGGACCTCCTCGGAGGTGATCGGCTTCACGTAGGCGACCTGCCCTTCGCCGAGGGCCGCGAAGCTCTTGGCGTCGAGTCGGGAAGCGTTCGTCGCGGCGATGTTCTGGTCGTGGGTCATGTTGCCCTCCTTTGAGCGGCAAGGAATCCGCGGGACGCGGAATGGGTCAGTCTCGGGCCGCGATCGCGATCCGGCGGGCGGCGCGGGCCGGTTCGGGCCGGGCGAGGTCGATGCAGAGGAGGCCGTCCCGGAGATCGGCCCCCAGCACCTCGATCCCTTCGGCCAGGAGAAAGGTGCGCTGGAACTGGCGGGCCGCGATCCCCCGGTGGAGGTAGTTGCGCGACCGGTCGTCGACCTGCCGGCCGCGGACCACGAGCTGGTTCTCCTCGACCTGGATGTCGAGCTGGTCCCGCGTGAACCCCGCGACCGCGAGCGTGATGCTGATCCGGTCCGGGGAGCCGTCCCCGTTCGCGATCCGCTCGATATTGTAGGGCGGGTAGCCGTCCGTGGCCGCCTTCGACATGCGGTCGAGCGCCTGCTCGATCTCGTCGAAGCCGAGAAGAAACGGATGCCCGAAGGGCGATTGACGCGACATTCCCGATCGAAGCCCTGATGGCACTTCGCGAAACCTGACCCGAACGGCATCCGGTCTCGACGCTCACCATATGGCGGCGGTGCCGCGGCCCATCAAGGGACGGGTGCAGCCTCCGTGAGGCCGGCCGCCTCGGCGCCGGGCTCCTCCAGAGGGAAGCGGATCACGAAGGTGGAGGAGCCGGGTTTCGGCTCCTCCATGGCGCCGCCGATCTGCTGCACGAGCTTGCGAACGATGGTGAGCCCGAGCCGCCGCTTGGCCGTCCTCACGTCCGACAGCCCGACGCCGTCATCCTCGATCCGCATCGTGCCGAAGGGCCGGTCGTGCCGGACCTCGACGGAGATCCTGCCGCCCCGACCGTTCGGGAAGGCGTGCCGGTAGGAATTGGTCAGGATCTCGACCGCGATGAAGGCGAGCGGCACCGCCGTGTCGAGCGGCACCCGCATGGAATGCGCGTCCAGGACGGAGGTGATGCTGCGCTCGTCCGCCGCGAACCCTTCCGACAGCTCTTTCAGGAGCTCGTCCAGGTAGTCCTTGAAGTCGATGGAGGCGAGGTCGGGAGATTGGTACAGGAGGGTGTGCACCCGCGCCATCGCGCCGACGCGCCGGACGGCGGCCTCGAAAGGCTCGCGCTGGTCGGAGCTGAGGTCGCGCGATCCGAGGCGGAGCAGGCTCTGCACGATCTGCAGGTTGTTCTTCACCCGATGGTAGATCTCGCGCAGAAGCACCTCGCGTTCGGAGGACGACTTGCGCTGCTCGCCCAGCGCCTCCTGCGTGGTCTTGAGGAGGCGGGCGTCGAGCTCGCCCAGCGCCTGGGAGGCCGCGAGCCTCTCGTCGCTCACCCGCCGCTCCATCACCGTGTGGATGATGAACACCGCCAGGATGCCGGCCAGGAGGAGGCTCAGGGCGCCCGCCGCGATCGTGGCCCACACGGAATGGGTCGACATCCGCTCGATCTGCCGGCGGCTGATGGACACGTTCGACACCCAGCCGGTGAGCGGCGAGCGGAAGAAGGAGGTGAGAACCGGCTCGCCGTCGAGGGAGCTCGTCCGGAAGCTTCCCGAGTTTCGGCCGGCGATGTTCGACCGGAACTCGGCCGAGAGCTCCCGGCCGATCATCTCGTCGGGCGCGCGCGACCTCGCGACGAGCCGGAAGGCCTCGTCGGTCAGCGTGGTGAGGAGGTCGGCCGTCCGGCCCTGCTCCGTGACGATCCGCTGGAGGTCGCCGGAATCGAAGGCCGTGACCAGGACGGACCGTACCGCCGCGTCCCGCACCACCGGCATGAAGAGGTAGACGCTCCGGTCGGAGAGGCCCAGCTCCGCGGCTGTCCCGATGGCGGGCTTCCGGTCCTGGCCGACCTCCCGGCTCTTCGCGACCACCTTGGCGTCCGGCCAGTCCGGACGCGTCGCGACGACGGATCGGCCGCCCATGTCGATCAGACCGAGCGCGGCCCAGTGCACCAGGCTGGACCTGATCCGTTCGGCGACCTGCCCGAAATCCGACTCGGTCGCATCGAGGGCAGGCAGCGCCGAGACGGCCCTCAACGCCTGGAGCTGCTGTTCGAGCTCGGCATCGATCCGCTGCGAAAGGGAGCTCGCCCGCGCCGACAGGTAGCTCTCGACGTCCCTCTGGCTCTTGTTCAGCTCCGACCGCACCCAGATCCCGGCGAAGAGGATCAGCGGCACGAGAGCGGCGAGGCTCGCGGCCGCGATGACGTAGAGCCTGCCGAGACCGGCGACGGCCTGTCCGTCCCCGCGCCTGCGCCCGCCGGGCATGGTCTTGGCCGGGTGCCTCGGGCGGGCGAACGCCGCCTTCATGAGGGCAGATGCCGGCGCGAGGGTGACGGCCGGCGCTCCGCCAAGGCGGGCGCAGCTGCCGCCGCCGCGGTGAGATCCCCGGCCACCCGTGTCTCGGAAGATGTCACGCGCTCACCCGACGGCTTTACGGGCGGCCTGATTTCAGCCCGTCAAGTCCGGTGCAAACTCCGCATCTCTCTGGCCGGTTCCGAACGGTTCCAGGTGTGACGGAGGTGGCGGCGGGACCCGCTCAGGCGATCGTGAGCCAGGGCGGGACGGGCAGTCCCTTCGAACGGAGGAAGCCCGGGTTGAAGAGCTTGGACCCGTAGCGCGTCGCGCCGTCGCACAGGATGGTGACCACCGTGCTGCCCGGCCCGAGATCGCGCGCGAGCCGGATCGCGCCCGCGACGTTGATGGCGGAGGAGCCGCCGAGCATGAGGCCTTCGTGCCGTATCAGGTCGTACAGGACCGGCAGGGCCTCCTCGTCCGGCACCCGGTAGGAGCCGTCCACGACGAGCCCTTCGAGGTTGCCGGTGATCCTGCCCTGGCCGATCCCTTCCGTGATCGAGGAGCCTTCCGAGCGCAGCTCGCCCGTCGTGTAGAAGCTGTGCAGGGCGGCGCCCATCGGGTCGGCGAGGGCGATCCGGACGTCCGGGCGCCGGTCCCGCAGGCCGGCCGCGACACCGGCGAGGGTGCCGCCGGTCCCGACCGCGCACACGAACCCGTCCACCCGGCCGCCCGTTTCCTCCCAGATCTCGGGCGCGGTGGTGCGGGCATGCGCGTCGCGGTTCGCCACGTTATCGAACTGGTTGGCCCAGATCGCGCCGTTCGGCTCCGAGCGGGCGAGCTCGGCCGCCAGCCGCTCCGAGCGCTTCACGTAGTTCTCCGGATTCGCGTAGGGCACGGCCGGAACCTCGACCAGGGTCGCGCCCGCCAGCCGGAGCGCGTCCTTCTTCTCCTGGCTCTGCGTTTCCGGGATCACGATCACCGTCCGGTAGCCGAGCGCGTTGCCGACCACCGCGAGCCCGATGCCGGTATTGCCGGCCGTGCCTTCCACGATCGTGCCGCCCGGCCGGATCGCGCCGCGGGACACGGCGTCCTTCACGATGCCCAGCGCCGCCCTGTCCTTGACGGATCCGCCCGGGTTCATGAACTCGGCCTTCCCAAGAATGGTCGCGCCCGTCAGCTCGGAGGGTCCCCGCAGCTTGATCAACGGCGTCCGGCCGATGGCCGCGAGCACGTCCTGCCTGATATCCATGCGTCGATCCCGGCGGCCGCGGAACCCAGGCCCGCGCCGCTTCTTTCTTCGGCGGTCCGCGGTCTCGTGCAAGGCCCTGGCATGCGCGAAGGTGCAGCGATGTCGAAACCGTTGGTCGTGGTCATCCCCCACCAGCTCGGGCCGGCCGAGGCGCGGCGGCGGCTGGAGACCGGGTTCGCCGGCCTGAAGGCGAAGTTCGGCGACAAGCTCGCCGCGGTCGACGAGCGCTGGACGGGCGACCATCTCGACCTCGCGGTCCGGGCTCTCGGCCAGAGCGTGACGGCGGGCCTCGACGTCGCGGCCGACCACGTCCGGGTGGAGGTGCAGCTTCCCTGGATGCTTGCGATGATCGCCGAAAAGGCCAAAGGCTTCATCGCCCGGGAAGGCCAGCTCCTCCTGGAGAAGAAGCGCTAGCGGCCGGTCGGGGAGCGAGGGGGGGACAGGATGCTGATCGCGGCCGACCGTCTCCTGTCGTTCACGTCCGCCATCTTCGCGGCGGCCGGCTGCGGCCGGGAGGAGGCCGACCGGGTCGCGGCCGGCCTCGTGGACGCGAACCTCGCCGGCCATGACAGCCACGGCGTCGCCCGCGTGCCGCGCTATGTCGGCTGGCTGCAGGACGGCGAGGTCGAGGCCGGGCAGACGGTCTCGGTCGTGAGCGAGACGGGCGCGCTCGCCGTGGTCGACGGGCGCTACGGCTTCGGCGCGACCGTCGGCCGGCAGGCGGTCGAGCTCGGCATCCGCAAGGCGCAGGCGGAGGGGATCGCGATCGTGGCGCTCCGCCATGCGGGCCATCTCGGCCGGATCGGGCAATGGGCGGAGCTCGCGCTCGCCTCCGGCCTCGTGTCGCTCCACGTCGTCAACGTCGCCGGCTCGCTGCTGGTGGCGCCGTTCGGCGGCGTCGACCGGCGCTTCTCGACCGCGCCGGTCGCGTTCGGGTTCCCGGTGGACGGGGAGCCGCCCGTGGTGCTCGACTTCGCCACGTCTGCGGTGGCCGAAGGCAAGGTGCTGGTCGCCTCCACGGGCGGAAAGCCGCTTCCGCCCGGCAGCCTGATCGACCCGGACGGGCGGCTCAGCGCCGATCCGGAGACGCTTTACGGGCCGCTCGACGCGGGCGGGACCCGCGATCACCGGAACGGGCTCGGCGCCATCCGGACGATGGGCGACCACAAGGGATCCGGCCTCGCCCTGATGTGCGAGCTCCTCGGCGGCGCGCTCGCCGGCTCCGGCTGCGCCGGGCCGGGCCGCCAGCGCTTCGCGAACGGCATGGTGTCGATCTATCTCACGCCCGCCGCCTTCGGCGACGAGGGCGCGATCGCCCGGGAGCCCCGCGCCTACGTGGACTTCGTCCGCTCCTCCCGCCCGGCCGATCCGGGCTCGCCCGTGATGATTCCGGGCGACCCCGAGCGCCGCCTCCGTGCCGAGCGCCTCCGGGACGGCGTGCCGCTTCCGGACGGCACCTGGGCGGCCATCCTCGCCACGGCCGCGGGCTTCGGAATGGCCGAGCCGGGAGCCTAGTCACGCATCCGTGTTGACTCGCCGCCGCGATTGGCCACATGTCGGCTCGGGCTGGTGTAGGTGGCGCGCGATGCGTCGCGTCTCCGGCCCTTGCCGAAACTGACAGGAGTTCGCAGCCATTCGCAGACCCATGAGAGCCATGCCCGTCCCGCAGAAGGAGGGACCTCGCGCCAACCGGGACATTCGGGGCGTCCGGGACGTTCAGCTGATCGATCAGGAAGGGCAGAATCGGGGAGCGATCCCATTCTTCGACGCTCTCAAGATCGCCGAGGATGCCGGCCTCGATCTCGTGGAGATCGCGCCCAATTCGGTGCCGCCCGTCTGCAAGCTCCTCGATTACGGCCGCTTTCGCTTCCTCGAACAGAAGAAGCAGGCCGAGGCCCGCAAGAAGCAGAAGACGGTCGAGGTCAAGGAGATCAAGCTCCGGCCCGGCATCGACAAGCACGATTACGACGTGAAGATGAAAGCCGTGCAGCGCTTCTTCGAGGAGGGCGACAAGGTGAAGGTGACCCTGCGCTTCCGGGGGAGGGAGATGGCCCACCAGGATCTCGGCCTTCGGCTCCTGGAACGGGTGAAGGCGGAGACCTCCGATCTCGCCAAGGGCGAGAGCGAGCCGATGCTCGAAGGCCGCCAGATGATCATGATCCTGGCGCCGCGCTGAGGCGCGCGGGGCGGCGCGACGGCTGACCCGGCGCCCGCCGCCTCGCTCTCCCGGGCGGGCGTCGACCGGCGAGGAAACGGGTTCCCCGCCCGATGCCGGACGGAGCGCGCGTGCCGCCGGAGAACCCGTTGAACGGGGCCGGACCGGAGTTTATCTCTTCCTGAACAAGCTCGCGCCTTCGGCTTCGCCGGCGGCGCTCCGGGAGGAACGCGCGATGGACAAGCGCTATCCGATGAACGCCTGGTACGCGGCCGCCTGGGGCCACGAGATCCGGCACGAGCTCGCCGCCCGGAAGATCTGCGGCAAGGGAATGGTGCTCTACCGTCGGGAGGCGGACGGCGCGGTGGCGGCTCTGGAGGATGCCTGCTGGCACCGGCTCCTGCCGCTGTCCCTCGGCTGGCTGAAGGGCGACCAGGTCGTCTGCGGCTATCACGGCCTCCAGTTCAACTCGGCCGGCCGTTGCACCTACATGCCGGCGCAGGAGACCATCAACCCGTCCGCGGGGGTGCGGGCCTTCCCGGTCGCCGAGAGGCACCGCCTCGTCTGGGTGTGGCCCGGCGACCCCGCACTGGCGGACCCGGCGACGATCCCCGACTTTCACTGGAACGACGGCACGGAATGGGTCGGCGAGGGCGGCACCTTCTACGGGCTGAAATGCGACTACCGGCTCGTCATCGACAACCTGATGGACCTGACGCACGAGACCTATGTGCATGCCGGATCGATCGGCGACGAGGCGATCACGAGCGCGCCCTTCGACGTCACCCATTCCGGCACCACCGCCACCGTGACGCGCTGGATGACCGACATCGAGCCGCCGCCCTTCTGGGCGAAGCAGCTCGGCAAGCCCGGCCATGTCGACCGCTGGCAGATCATCTCTTTCCAGGCGCCCTCCATCGTGGTGGGCGATGTGGGCGTGGCGCCGTCCGGCTCCGGCGCGCCGGACGGGGATCGGTCTCAGGGCGTGAACGGCGCCTTCCTGGCCGCGATCACGCCGGAAACGGACACGACATGCCACTATTTCTGGAACTTCGCCCGCACCTTCCGGCGTGACGACGAGCAGCTCTCGCGCGACCTCCAGACGGCTCACGTCAACGACGGCCACGGCGTCTACGACCAGGACCACGCCGTGCTGGAGGCGCAGCAGCGGGCGATCGACGCCAACCCGCGGGCGCTCTTCTACAACCTCAACATCGATGCCGGCGCTCTCTGGGCGCGCCGGTTGATCGACCGCATGCTGGCCGCGGAGGCTCCGGCTCCGTTCATCCCCCGCGAAGCCGCCGAATAGGCGATGCGCGGCGAGGTCGAATGGCGGAGCGCGCGGCTCCGAGAGACCCGGGACCTCACCGCGGACATCCGGCTGTTCGCCCTGGAGGCGGCCGGCCCCTTCGTGCCGCCGGCGCCCGGAAGCCACGTTCAGGTTGCCGTGACGATCGGCGAGCGGGCGGATGTCCGCTCCTACTCGATCGTCGGGCCCTGTTCCGACGGGCTGTACCGGATCGCCGTGAAGCTCCTTCCGGACAGCCGCGGCGGATCGGCCTACATGTGGGGTCTGAAGCCGGGCGCCAACCTGTCGGTCTCCACGCCCCGCAACCATTTCGAGCTCACCCGGGGGCGGCCGCACTACCTCCTGCTGGCCGGCGGGATCGGCATCACGCCCATCTACACCATGGCGCTCGCGCTGGCCGAGGCCGGCGCCGACATGCGCCTCCTCTACGGCTGCCGGAGCGCGGCCGACCTCGCCTTCGGAGACGAGCTCCGGGCGCGGCTCGGGGACCGGCTGCGCACGGTCGTGGACGGATCGGGCGAGAAGCTCGACCTCCCGGCCGAGATCGCCCGGATGCCGGCCGGCGGCGAGCTCCTCGTCTGCGGGCCGATCGGGCTCCTCGAGGCGGCGAAGCGCGCTTGGGCGGCGAGCGGCCGCCCCGTGGGCGAGCTGCGCTTCGAGACGTTCGGCTCCTCCGGCCGCTACGCGTCCGAGCCGTTCACCGTGAGCATCCCGCGCCTCGGCCGCACGATCGAGGTACCCCGCAACCGCACCATGCTGGACACCCTGGAGGCGGCCGGGATCGAGGTCGTGTCCGATTGCCGGCGCGGCGAATGCGGGCTGTGCGCGCTCCGCATCCTGGACACCGCCGGCATCGTCGACCATCGCGACGTGTTCTTCAGCGAGGCCCAGAAGGCGTCGAACGCGAAGCTCTGCGCCTGCGTGTCCCGCATGGCCGGCGGCTCGATCACGGTCGACGTCGCGGCCCGTGGATAGGGCGGCGGGCGCCGGACATTGACGCCCGGCCCTCCGCGGCGGTAAACGCCGAGCCTTCCTGCGGCCGCGAAGGCGGGCCGCGACAGGGACCTTCATGTCGGACATCGCGGGCCCTGCGCCACGTCACCGGACGGTCGCGGTTCGGGTCGGGTCGGTCACGGTGGGCGGCGGAGCCCCGGTCGTCGTCCAGTCCATGACGAACACCGACACCGCCGATATCGACGGAACGGTGGCCCAGGTCTCGGCGCTCGCCCGCGCCGGGTCGGAGCTGGTCCGCATCACGGTGGACCGGGACGAGGCTGCCGCCGCCGTGCCGCGCATCCGCGAGCGGCTGGACAGGATCGGCATCCAGGTGCCGCTCGTCGGCGATTTCCACTATATCGGCCACAAGCTCCTGGCCGACCATCCGGGCTGCGCCGAGGCGCTCTCCAAATACCGGATCAACCCCGGCAATGTGGGCTTCAAGGACAAGAAGGACCGCCAGTTCGGCGCCATCGTCGAGCTCGCGGCGAAGCACGGCAAGGCCGTCCGCATCGGCGCCAATTGGGGCTCGCTCGACCAGGAGCTCCTGACGCATCTTATGGACGAGAACGCCCGGCTGCCGAACCCGGCGGGCGCACGCGCCATCACCCGCGAGGCGCTGATCCAATCGGCGCTCGGCTCCGCGCAGCGGGCGGAGGAGATCGGCCTCGGGCGCGACCGCATCATCCTGTCCGCCAAGGTGTCGAACGTCCAGGACCTGATCGCCGTCTACCAGGACCTCGCGCGGCGGTCCGATTACGCGATCCATCTCGGCCTCACGGAGGCCGGCATGGGGTCGAAGGGCATCGTGGCCTCGTCCGCTGCCCTCGGCATCCTCCTCCAGCAGGGCATCGGCGACACGATCCGGGTGTCGCTCACGCCAGAGCCCGGCGGCGACCGCTCGCTCGAGGTCAAGGTCGCGCAGGAGATCCTGCAGACCATGGGGTTCCGGACCTTCGTGCCGCTGGTGGCGGCCTGCCCGGGCTGCGGCCGCACCACCTCCACCGTGTTCCAGGAGCTCGCGCGCGACATCCAGGACTGGATCCACGTCTCCATGCCGGACTGGAAGCGCACCTATCCGGGCGTCGAGACGCTGAACGTCGCCGTGATGGGCTGCATCGTGAACGGACCCGGCGAATCGAAACATGCCGATATCGGCATCTCGCTCCCCGGCACGGGCGAGACCCCGTCCGCCCCCGTCTTCATCGACGGAAAGAAGGCGCTGACCCTGCGGGGTCCCGCCATCGCGCAGGATTTCAAGTCGCTCGTCGGCGACTACATCGAACGCCGCTACGGCCAGCTCGGTCGGGACGCGGCCGAGTAGCTTCCTCCTCACCTCCGGGGCCGGACATGCCGTGCGAGATCCTCATCCGGCCCGACGGGCGGAGCCCCGCGCGTGGCTGACGCCGCGACCGCTCCGGCGGAGCCGACGAACCCGACCGGCCTGCCGGACGCGGTCGCGGGCGGACATCCGGCGGACGGACACCGCAAGGCCGGCTTCTGGACCCTCGCCCTCGGGTCCGTAGGCGTCGTCTACGGCGACATCGGCACGAGCCCGCTCTACGCCTTCCGGGAGGCCCTCGCGACCGCCAAGGAAGACGGGATCATCGAGCCGATCGAGGTCTACGGCGTCCTGTCGCTGATCCTGTGGGCGCTGACCCTGATCGTGACGCTGAAATACGTCACGCTGGTCCTGCGGATGGACAATAACGGCGAGGGCGGGACGCTGTCGCTGATGGCGCTCGCCCGCAAGGCGGCCGGCGGCGGCTTCGCGCTCCTGGCGCTCGGCATCCTGGGCGCGGCCTTGTTCTACGGCGACGCCATGATCACGCCCGCCATCTCCGTCCTGTCGGCGGTCGAGGGGCTGAAGCTCGTCACGCCGGCCTTCGATCCCTTCATCCTGCCGATCACGCTCGCCATCCTGGTCGGCCTCTTCGTGGTCCAGAGCCACGGCACGGCCCGCGTCGCGAGCTTCTTCGGCCCGATCATGGTCACGTTCTTCCTGACCATCGCGGCGGCCGGGCTGCCCCACATCCTGGACCAGCCCGGAATCTTCCGGGCGCTCAACCCCTATTACGGCGTGCGCTACCTCGTGAGCCACGGCCACGCCGCGATGATCGCGCTCGGGGCGGTGTTCCTGGCCGTCACCGGCGCGGAGGCCCTCTTCGCCGATCTCGGCCATTTCGGCCGCAGGCCGATCCAGCGCGCCTGGCTCGGCCTCGTCTTTCCGTGCCTTGCGCTGAACTATCTCGGCCAGGGCGCGCTCGTCCTCCAGAACCCGGACGCGGCCGAGAACCCCTTCTTCCTCCTCGTGCCGGAATGGGGCCTCCTGCCCCTCGTGATCCTGGCGACCGCCGCCACCGTGATCGCCGGCCAGGCGAACATCACCGGCGCCTTCTCCCTGTCCCGCCAGGCGGTGCAGCTCGGCCTCATGCCCAGGCTCGAGATCCGGCACACCTCCGAGACCCATTCGGGCCAGATCTATCTCCCCCAGATCAACTCCCTCCTGCTCGTCGGCGTGCTCGTCCTCGTGCTGGCCTTCCGGAGCTCGACGGCGCTGGCCTCCGCCTACGGGATCGCCGTCACGGGGACCATGCTCATCACCGGCACCCTGTCCTTCATCGTCGCGCGGCGCGTGTGGGGCTGGAGCACGTTCCGGGCGGCGCTGACGATCGTGCCCTTCCTGCTCATCGAGACCTGCTTCCTCGCCGCCAACCTGTTCAAGGTACTGGAGGGAGGCTACGTGCCGCTCATCCTGGCCGGATGCCTCGTGCTCGTGATGGGCACGTGGGTGAAAGGCACCGGCATCCTCTTCGACAAGACCCGCAAGACGGATGTCCCGCTCTCCGAACTCGTCGGCATGCTGGAGCGGAGCCCCCCGCACCGCGTGAAGGGGACGGCCGTCTTCCTGACCAGCGATCCGTCCACGGCGCCCTCGGCGCTCCTCCACAACCTGAAGCACAACAAGGTGCTGCACGAGCGCAACATCGTCCTGACCATCCGGTCCGCCGACACGCCGCGCGTCCGGCCGGAGGAGCGCGTCACCATCCAGGCGGTCGGGAACGCCTTCCAGCGGGTGGAGATGACCTTCGGCTACATGGAGACGCCGAACATCCCGCGCGCCCTCGCGCTGCTGCGCAAGCTCGGCTTCAAGTTCGACATCATGGGCACGTCGTTCTTCCTGTCGCGAAGATCCATCCGGCCGGCGGCGAAATCCTCCATGCCGATCTGGCAGGACAAGCTCTTCATCGCGCTCGCCCGGAGCGCCTCGGACGCCACGGACTTCTTCCAGATCCCGACCGGGCGGGTGGTCGAGGTCGGAACCCAGGTGACCGTCTGACCGGACGGGCGCGTCTCGCCGCTCGCGGGTGGCACCCTTGAAGCGTCTCCTCGGCGGGCTGTTCGGCCTCGCGCTCCTCCCTCCGGCCGCGATCGCTCTCCTTGGCCTCCTCTACGCCGTCGCCACCCCGCCCTCGACGCTGATGCTGGGCCGCTGGCTCACGGGCCGCGACGTGGACCGCCGGACGACGACGCTGGGCGAGATCGCGCCCTCGCTCCCGGCGGCCGTGATCGCCGCGGAGGATGCACGGTTCTGCCTCCATTCGGGCGTGGATTGGGACGCCCTGCGGCTCGTGATGGAGGACGACGAGGACGGGCCGAGCCGCGGCGCCTCGACGCTCGCCATGCAGGTGGCCAAGAACCTCTTCCTGTGGCCGTCGCGATCCTACATCCGCAAGGCGCTCGAGATCCCGATCGCACTCTATCTCGACCTGATCTGGTCCAAGCCCCGGATGATCGAGATCTACCTGAACATCGCCGAATGGGGCGAGGGCGTCTTCGGCGCGGAATCGGCGGCGCGGCGGCATTTCGGCAAGAGTGCGCGCGACCTCAACCCGCGGGAGGCGGCTCTTCTCGCGACGAGCCTTCCGAACCCGTTCCTCCGCGATCCGGCGAAGCCGTCCCGCCGCCAGCGGGCGCTCGCCGCGACGGTGCTGGACCGGCTTCGCGACACCCCTCTCGCCTGCATCGCGAGGGGCACCCCGGGAAACGCCTGATCGGGAAGGTGCCCGGATCGGGCTAGGCAGGGCGGCCGTTTGCCCCTATACGGCCCCGAACCTGACAGGATCGCCGTCGCAGCCGCTCTCGCGGGGCCGACGGCGTTGGAGACGTCGCGTGGCCGTTCCGAAGCGAAAAACATCCCCGATGAAGCGCGGCCAGCGCCGCTCCGCCGACGCGCTCAAGGCGCCGACCTATGTCGAGGACAAGGATTCCGGCGAGCTCCGCCGTCCGCACCACGTCGATCTCAAGACCGGGATGTATGGCGGGCGGCAGATCCTGAAGGTGAAGTCGAAGGACTGATCGGGTCGGCGAGGCCCGGGACCGCCGGTTCGCCGGCGGGTCAGATCACCCGCTGGAAGGCGGAGACCTGATAGGCCATCTCGCACCGATAAGCCGTCGCAGCGACGTTCGGGTCCGTCCGGCGGACGGCCCTGTAGGCGGGCAGGCGGCGGTCGCAGGCGATGAGCTGGGCCAGGAAATCGGCCGCCGGCCGATCGCTCTCCGCATCCGGGCGAGGCTTCACGACGATCAGCGCACGCCCGGTCCCGACAGGCTTGCCGACATCCCCGCAGGTCGTCTGGTCCGCCATGATACTCTCCCGGCCAACAGGCGCTCCGGGGGCAAGCCTCAGGCCAGGGTTAACCCGCCTTTAAGCCGCCGTTCCGTAGCGTTCCGGCACACGACACTCGATCAAAAACGACCGATCGGCGCCACTGTTCCGGGCGGGACGGTTGGGTACGAGGCATGACGGACATGGATATGCGCGCTGCTCCCGTGGCCTCAGCCGGCGGGATCTCGCGACCGGATGCCCGTGCTCCCGCGGATCCGCGCGCCGTCCTGACCTCCATCGGGGTGGCAGTCTACGATTGGAACCTCGCCTCGGACGCGATCGAATGGGCGGCGAACGGCGCGGACGTGCTCGGACTGCCGAGCCTTGCCGGCCTCGCGGACGGGGCGTCCTACGCGAACCTCGTCGAGCCGGGCTCCGGCACCACGCGGGCGGAGGCGATCGGCGGCTCGACGGCTCGGGACGAGGGGAGCGGCGTCCCGTACGCCGCCCGCTACGCCATCCAGCCCGAGCCGGGCCGCATCGTCACCGTCGAGGATACGGGGCGCTGGTATGCCGGCGCCGACGGCCGGCCGGCCTCGGCCCACGGCCTGCTGCGGGTCGTCTCTGGCGCCGGGGTGTCGCCCGCCGGGGAGGAAGGGCCCGGGCAGCGCGAGCGCGTCGCTTTCCTGCGCAAGCTCGCGAGCGAAGTGGCGGAGAGCGGCCGCTCCAAGCGGCCGGTCACCATCTTCGTCCTGTCCATCGCCGACCTTGCCGAACTGAACGACAGCTTCGGCTTCGAGGGCGGCGACGCTGTCATCGCGGCCGTGCTGTCGCGGCTCTCCGGCGTGATGCGGCGCCGGGACAGCTTCACGCGCTATTCGGGGAACCGGTTCGCGCTGGCGCTTCGCGGCTGCGGCCCCGACCAGGCCAGGATCGCGGCGGACCGGCTCGAGGCTGCGCTCGCGACGGCGCCGGTCGACACGGGACGCGGCAGCGTCGGCCCGCGGCTCCTCATCGGGGCCGCCAGCGCTCCGGACCATGCGCTCGACGCGGCCGGCCTCCTGCGGCGCGCCGAGCAGAGCCTCGCCATCGCCAAGCGGCGCTCGGGACCTTCGCTCGTCGTCTACGACCCTCAGGTGTTCCGCTCGACCGAGCGCCGGCCGCGCGAGGACGGCGCGCTGGACGTCATCGAGCTGCTGAACGCCCGCAGGGTCGTCTTCGCCCGCCAGCCCGTGGTCGACGCCTCGACCCGCACGGACGCGTTCGGCGAGGCGCTGATGCGCGTCAGCGGCGAGGACGGGCGGGTGACGAGCGCCGGGGACGTCGTGCCGGCCATCGAACGCGCCGGCCTCGTGCCGCTGGTCGACATGCGCATGCTGGAGCTCGTGGTGAACCACCTCGCCGCCCATCCGGGCGAGCGCCTGTCCATCAACCTGTCGCCCCTGACGCTGGACGCCCCGGACTGGCTGGCGACGCTCGCATCCTATGTCGGGCAGCGCGCCGACATCGCTCCCCGGCTGATCATCGAGATCACGGAAACGGTCGCCATCCGCGACCCGGAGGGCGCGCGCCGTAAGATGGACGCGATGAAGGCGCTGGGCGTCGCGATCGCGATCGACGATTTCGGCGCGGGCCACACCTCGTTCAAGCACCTGCGCAACTTCCCCGTCGACATGGTGAAGATCGACGGCGCTTTCGTGCAGAACCTGTCCCGCAACCCCGACGACGGCTTCTTCGTCCGCACCCTCATCGACCTCGCCCACCATCTCGGGCTGTCGACGGTGGCCGAATGGGTGGAGGACGAGGAGACCGCCCGCCAGCTCGCCTCCTGGGGCGTCGATTACCTTCAGGGCGACCATTGCGGCGTGCCGCTGATCCCCGATCCGCCCCTGCTCGCCCGGACCGCCTAATCCGGCTTCGTCAGCTTCTCGATCTTGCTCTGCATGTCCGCCATCTGACGCTTCAGCGTCTCGATCTCGGTGCTGTCCGGCGGCTTCGTCTCGGTGTCGACGGCTTTCGCCTCGCCCTTCCCGCCTGCCGGGAATGGCGACCACATCCGCATCGCGTCCGTGAAGAAGGCCATGTTGGCCCGCACCTGGTCCTCCAGCGCGTGGAAGGCGGGCGAGCCGAACGTCTTCTCCATCTGGTCGCGGAGCTTCTGCTGGTCGCGCGTCAGGTGCTCCATCGAGAATTCGAGGTAGCGGGGCACCAGTGCCTGCATGTTGTCGCCGTAGAAGCGAATGAGCTGGCGGAGGAACGTCGTCGGCAGGAGGTTCTGGCCGACCTTGTTCTCCTGCTCGAACATGATCTGGGCGAGAACGGACCTCGTGATGTCCTCGCCGCTCTTGGCGTCGCTCACGACGAAATCCTCGCCCGCCCGCACCATCCCGGCCAGATCCTCGAGGGTAACGTAGGTCGACGTGCCCATGTGGTACAGGCGCCGATTGGCGTATTTCTTGATGATCGTCGGGGGCTTCTCGGTCGCCATGGTCTCGCGCCTCGCTCCGGCCGACACTCACATGCCCCATGACGCGCTGCAACGCCCGCCATGCTGCGACTTTTGTTGCGCAGCACCATGCCGGGCGACCTGTGAAGACGGACGTTCCGGGTCCATATTCGTCGTCTTGACTTCACCCCTGGCCGGGCGTTGATCCGGTCGAAAGTCGCCAAATCCAGTCGCGGGAGGCTCTCATGGCCGAAACTGATGTCGTGATCGTCGGGGCTGCCCGGACGGCGGTCGGCTCCTTCAACGGCGCCTTCGCCACCCTGCCGGCGCACGAGCTCGGCGCGGTCGCGATCAAGGCCGCGCTCGAGCGCGCCAAGGTCGAGCCTGGGGACGTGGACGAGGTAATCCTCGGGCAGATCCTCACGGCGGGCGAAGGGCAGAATCCGGCCCGTCAGGCGGCCATGAAGGCCGGCATCCCGCCCGAGAAGACGGCCTGGGGGCTGAACCAGCTCTGCGGCTCCGGCCTCCGCGCCGTGGCTTTGGGCATGCAGCAGATCGCCAACGGCGACGCCGACATCATCGTGGCGGGAGGCCAGGAATCGATGTCGATGTCGCCGCACGCCCAACACATGCGGGGCGGCACGAAGATGGGCGACCTCAAGCTCGTCGACACCATGCTGAAGGACGGCCTGATGGACGCCTTCCACGGCTACCACATGGGCAACACGGCCGAGAACGTCGCGCAGAGATGGCAGCTGACGCGCGAGGCGCAGGACACGTTCGCTGTCGCGTCGCAGAACAAGGCGGAGGCCGCCCAGAAGGCGGGGCGGTTCAAGGACGAGATCGCCCCGGTGACGGTGAAGGGCCGCAAGGGCGACATGGTCGTCGACCAGGACGAGTACATCAAGTCCGGCGTGACGCTGGACGGCGTCGCGAAGCTGCGCCCCGCCTTCTCCAAGGACGGCACGGTCACGGCCGCCAACGCGTCCGGCATCAACGACGGCGCCGCCGCACTCGTGCTGATGTCCGCCCGCGAGGCGGAGAAGCGGGGGCTGAAGCCGCTCGCCAGGATCGTGTCCTGGGCGACGGCGGGCGTCGATCCGGCCATCATGGGAACGGGACCGATCCCGTCCAGCCGCAAGGCGCTGGAGAAGGCGGGCTGGAATGTCTCCGACCTCGATCTCGTCGAGGCGAACGAGGCCTTCGCGGCCCAGGCCTGCGCCGTGAACAAGGACATGGGCTGGAAGGAGGAGATCGTGAACGTCAACGGCGGCGCGATCGCCATCGGCCACCCGATCGGCGCCTCCGGCGCGCGCGTCCTGACGACGCTCCTCTACGAGATGGAGCGCCGGGACGCGAAGAAGGGCCTCGCGACCCTCTGCATCGGCGGCGGCATGGGCGTTGCGATGTGCGTGGAGAGATAGGCGGGACCAAGAGCCTCTACAGATCCCCACGACGATCGATGCGTCTTGGCCGGGCTTGGCCCGGCCATCCACGTCCGTCCGGTGCCGTGACGTCGAAGGGTGTCCGTCGCGGCAGCGTCCTTCGTGGATGGCCGGGCCAAGCCCGGCCAAGACGAACCAGCCGATATTTCGGGAGGTTTCGCTACAAGCTCCAAAGTAGCCCGCTGAGGGTCCGTTATTCGGGCAAGGGCGACCATCCGGTAAGGTGCCCCATGGAGACGAGTGACGACACGACCATCACGATCAGCGGCGAGGTCGCCGGCCTCCTCATGGAGGCAGTGGCGGCCGGCGGCAATTCGTCGTCGAGCGACGCGATCCGTGACGCGATGATCTCTCGCCGCGAGGAGCGGGAACACCTCCATGGCTACATGTCGGAGGACATCGATCAGGCGATCGACGAAGCCGACGCGAGCGGGCCGGCCCGGGAGATCGATGTTGAGGACATCAAGCGCGAGGGCTTTCGACGAGCGGGCATGTCGTATCCGGAGACATGACGCGCCGCCTCACGCGCACCCCGCGAGCCATCCAGGGTCTCGCCGAGATCGTGGCCTACATCGCGGCGGATAATCCTCTGGCGGCAGCGCGGATCGCCGACCGGCTCGCCTCCAAGAGCCGCATGTTGGCCGAGCGGCCCGGCATCGGACGACCATATCCGAGCCGGCAGGCGCGGCTGTCCCCGTGGGCAGCTATCTCGTCCTCTACCGCGAGACGCCGGACGGCATCGCAGTGCTGCGCTACTACCATGGTCGCCGCGACCCCTCGCGTCTGTAGGCCCAACGGACCGCTTGATGCGGCATCGCTGCGGAGCCAATGTCGGTCAGGCCCGCGGCGAACGGGTCGACGTAAGCGTGACGGGAGAGGCGCACATGGCCAGGGTCGCATTGGTGACGGGCGGGACGCGCGGGATCGGCGAGGCGATCTCGAAGGGTCTGAAGGAGGCCGGATTCGTGGTCGCGGCCAATTACGGCGGCAACGACGAGGCCGCCCATGCCTTCAAGTCGCAGACCGGCATCCCGGTCTTCAAGTTCGACGTGGCCGATGCGAAGGCCTGCGAGGAGGGCATCCGGCAGGTGGAGGCGGAGGTCGGGCCGGTCGACATCCTCGTGAACAATGCCGGCATCACCCGCGACGGCATGTTCCACAAGATGAATTATGACCAATGGTCCGCCGTCATCAAGACGAACCTCGATTCCGCCTTCACCTGCACGCGGCCGGTGATCGACGGAATGCGCAGCCGCGGCTTCGGCCGCATCGTCCTCATCTCCTCCATCAACGGCCAGAAGGGCCAGATGGGGCAGACCAACTATTCGGCCGCGAAAGCCGGCGTGATCGGCTTCGCCAAGGCGCTGGCCCAGGAGAACGCGAACAAGGGCGTCACGGTGAACGTCATCGCTCCGGGCTACATCGCGACCGAGATGGTCAAGGCGATCCCGGCCGACGTGCTGAAGGCCAAGATCCTGCCGCACATCCCGGTCGGGCGCCTGGGCGAGGTGGAGGAGATCGCCCGCGCCGTGGTGTTCCTGGCCGGCGAGGATGCGGGATTCATCACGGGATCGACGCTCTCCATCAATGGCGGGCAGTTCTTCGTCTGAGCCCGGCCGCAGCAGGAGTTCCCTCTTTCCACGCTGCGGTGGCCGGCCTTGCCGGCCCCCCGAAGCACGCGGAACGACTTGCGTCCTTCGAGGCCGATCTCCGATCGGCGCCTCAGCGATGAGGAGGCTGGAAGGTCTCGGCCAGGCACCCAGGACGCCCGCGTGACCCCGCCGTCCCGCGCGGCCACCGCCGCGGGCTTCGGGGCGGTTGCGCTCTGGGCGCTGCTCGGCCTGTTCACGGCGGCGAGCGGCGCCGTGCCGCCGTTCCTCCTCCTCGCCCTGACCTTCGCGCTCGGCGGCGCGCTCGGCCTCTGCGGCTGGGCCGCGAAGCCCGGGACGGCCCGCGCCTTGCTCCGGCAGCCGGCTCCCGTCTGGGCCGTCGGGATCGGCGGGCTGTTCGGCTATCATGCCCTCTACTTCACGGCCCTGAAGCTCGCGCCGCCGGCCGAGGCCGGCCTCGTCAACTATCTCTGGCCGCTGCTCATCGTGCTGTTCTCCGGCCTGCTCCCGGGAGAAAGGCTGCGGTCCGCCCATGTCGTGGGCGCGCTCCTCGGCTTCGCCGGCGTGGCGGTGCTGGTGGGCGGACGCGGCGGGCTCGCGGCACGGGGCGAAGCGTTGCCCGGCTACCTCTGCGCCTTCGCGGCGGCTTTCGTGTGGGCCGGCTATTCCGTCCTGTCGCGGCGCTTCGGGAGCGTGCCGACGGGCGCCGTCACCCTGTTCTGCTTCGCGACGGCCGCGCTCGGGCTCCTGTGCCATCTCCTGTTCGAGACGACCGTGTGGCCGGCGACCGCGACGGAATGGCTCGCGGTCGCGGGGAACGGGCTCGGCCCCGTGGGCGCCGCCTTCTACCTGTGGGATATCGGCGTGAAGCGGGGCGATATCCGGCTCCTCGGCGTCGGGTCCTACGCGATCCCGGTGGCGTCGACGGCCGTGCTGATCGCGGCGGGCTACGCGTCGCCGACCGCCTCGCTGGCCTTGTCCTGCCTGTTGATCGCGGCCGGGGCCGTCGTGGCGACGCGTCCGGAATCGTCCGCCGGCACCCGCTGAGTGTAGCGGTAGGCGGTCGCGAAGCCGAGCGAGCGGTACAGGCCGTGCGCGACCTCGTTCGCCTCCCGCATCTGCAGGTAGGCCCGGGTCGCGCCGGCGTCCCGGCCCCATGCCATCAGCCCGGTGACGAGGCGGCGGCCGAGGCCGAGGCCGCGCAGGTTCGGCGCCACGACGATGTCGTACAGCCCGACATAGCCGCGCTCCGCCACCGCGAAGCCGAAGGCGGCAGCCTCGCCGTCGAGGAGCAGGCTGGCGAAGGCGGCGGGCTGGCGGATCTGCCGCACGATGCGGCCGAGCTTGTCGCCGTCCGCCTTGTCGCCGCCATAGGCCGCGGCCGCGGCCGCGATCCAGGACGGTTTCGCGACCGGCCGGACGATCATGGCGGGGTCGCGCGCGAGGGTGGCGTCGAGCCCGGCCACCATGACGAGTGACGGGTCGTGGAGGACGAGCCCCGCCCCGGCCAGGACGGCGTCGCACGCCTCGTCCTCGAGCCCCGTCAGCCGCACGCAGACGGGAAGCCCGCGCTCGTCGAACGAGCGTCGCATATGGGCCAGGAGGTCGGGGTCGAGACGGGCGCCGGGGACGATCGCGGTCGCCGAGTTCGCCCGCTTGGAATAGCCCTCGGCGAAGCGGAGGAGCCAGCCATCCGCGAGCTCGACCTCGAAGGACGGCCAGGCGTTGACGAGCCGCGCCTCCAGCGCCGCGACCGTCGCCCGGTCCGTCACGGCCGGCCTTGCCGCGGGGTCGGCCGCCAATCCGGCGGCGCCATATCGAAGCCGGCGAAATCGAAGCCGGGCGCGACCGTGCAGCCGACCAGCGTCCAGGCGCCGAGGCTCGTGGCCGTCTGCCAGTGACCGGCCGGGACGACGAGCTGCGGCCGCTCCCCCGCCCGGAGGTCCGGCCCGAGCCTGTGGGCGGACGCGTCATGCCCGTCCGGCGACACGGTGATGGCCATCGGCGCGCCCGCGTAGAAATGCCAGGTCTCGGCGGCGTCCACGCGGTGCCATTCGGAGGTCTCGCCGGCCGCCAGGAGATAGTAGATCGCGGTCGAGGCGGCGCGCCCATCGACGAGGCGCGGGTCCCGGAACGTCTCGCGGAAATGGCCGCCCTCCGGATGCGGCTCGAGCGCGAGCATCCGGATCAGGTCGGCGGTCTTGGGCTCGGGGCCGGGGCGGGCAGGCATCCCGGGCCCGCTCAGCGGAACCGGTTCTTCCACTCGCGGAGGGCCTTGAAGACGGCTTCGGGCCCGTCGCCCTCCCGGTCGGCCGCCTTCTGGACGCCCTTCTCGGCGACGCGCAGGAACGGGTTCGTGGCCTTCTCCTCGCCCATCGTGGTCGGGACGAGGAAGCGGCCCTCCGCCTTCGCGGCCTCCGCTTCCGCGGCACGCTTCTTCAGGGCGTCGTTGTCCGGCTCGACCGCGAGCGCGAATCTCGCGTTCGCCAGGACGTAGTCGTGCCCGGAATAGATCTTCGTCTCCGAAGGGAGCCGCGTGAACTTCACGAGCGAGGACCACATCTCCCCGTAGGTGGATTCCGAGACGCGGCCGCAGCCCAGCGTGAACAGCGTGTCGCCCGCGAAGGCGAGCTTGTCCTCCGCGAACCAGAAGGCGACGTGGTCGCGGCAATGGCCCGGCGTGTCCCAGACGCGCGCCTTCAGGTTGCCGACCTTCACGACGTCGCCCTCGCCGACGAGGCCGTCCGAGCCCCAGATCTCCTCGCCGGCCTTCCGGGGCGTCAGCACCCGGCAGCCGAACCGCTTCTTCAGCGGCAGGACGCCCTCCACATGGTCGGCGTGCCGGTGCGTCACCAGGATGTCGGACAGGGTCCAGCCCGTTTTCTCGAGCGCCTGAAGGATCGCGGCCTCCCCCGGGGCGTCGATCGCCGCGCACGCGCCCGTCTCGGGATCGTGGACAAGCACCCCGATATTGTCCTCGCGGCACGGGAAGGCATGGATTTCGGCGGGCATGGCGGTAGTCTCGCGTCAACGATCCGTCGGCTAGCACGGTCGCATCGGCGGGAAAACCTCGGCCGGACGAGAGGCTTCGGCCGGCGGGCGGGCGGGAGAAACGGCCGGGATGGCCCTGGACGTGACCGAATTGCGGGACTTCTACGCCCGACCGCTCGGCCGGCTGGCCGGCCGGCTGATCGGACGCCGGGTGGATTCCGCGCTGCGGCCTCTCGGGCGGCGGAGCCTCCTCGGGCTCGGCTACGCGGAACCCTACCTCCCGGTCGCGGACGTGTCGTGCGAGCGCAGCTTCGCCTTCGCGCCGGCCGGGCAGGGCGTCGCGGCCTGGCCGAGGCCGGGGCGCTCCGCCGTCGCCCTCGTCGACCCGACCACGATGCCGCTGCCGGACGAGAGCGTCGACGTCGTGCTCGCGGTCCACGCGATCGAGAACGCCGACAACCCGTCCGAGCTCCTGCACGAGGTCTGGCGCGTCATCCGGCCGGGAGGGCGCCGCGGCCTCGGCTGCCCGAACCGGCGAGGGCTCGGGGCCCGCATCGACTCGACGCCGCTCGGGCAGGGCCAGCCGTTCAGCCGTTCGCAGCTCCGCCGCCTTCTGGCCAAGGCCTCCTTCCAGGCGTCCTGCTGGGCGGAGACGCTCTACGTTCCGCCGGTCGAGAGCCGCTTCGTGCTCTCGGGAGCGGCCGCCTGGGAGAGCGTCGGCGCGGGACTGCGGCTGCCGTTCTCCGGCATCCATGTGGTGGATGCCGTGAAGGAGATGCAGCGGCCGATCCCGATC
>CALMTJ010000227.1:3964-6810 GCA_937872715.1 uncultured Methylobacteriaceae bacterium | reverse complement strand
GGCAGAAGCCGAGGCACTCGGTCTGCAGGATTTCGGCGAAGGCGGTTGCGTCGTGCACCTCGGCCACGGACACCTCGGCCGGCCCGATCCCGGCGGCCGCATAGGCCGCGTCCGCGGCCCGGCGCGACAGGTGTGCGTCGAGGTCGGTCGGGTCCCGGTCGGAGCCCGACCGGAGCGCCACGGCCCGGATCGCGACCGCCCGGGCGCGCGCGCCGGGGCGGCGGCGGAGCGCGGCCTCCGTGCCGAGCACGATCGCGGCCGCGCCGTCGCTGACCGGCGAGCACATCGGCAGGGTGAAAGGGTCGACGACGGGCCGCGCGGCCAGCACCGCCTCGACCTCGATCGGCTCGCGGTACTGCGCGAGCGGGTTGTGGACGGAGGCGCCGTGGTTCTTCGAGGAGACCGTGGCGAGCTGCCGGACGGTCGTGCCGTACCGCTCCATGTGGGCGCGGGCCTGGGCGGCGTAGATGTCCATGAAGACGGAGCGGTCGCCGCCCTCGCGGCCCTCGCGGATGCGGGCCTTCTCCGTCTCGGCGGTCGCGACGTCCCAGCCGGCGTCGAAGGCCGCGAAGGTCTTGCGCTTGTCGGCCGACCACATCTTCTCGGCCCCGATCGCGAGCGCGACCTCGCCGGCGCCCGATCGGAGGAACTGGACGGCGAGGGCCAGCGCGGAGCTGCCGCTCGCGCAGGCGTTCTCGACGTTGAACACCGGGATGCCGCCGATCCCCATGGCGCGGAGCGCGATCTGGCCGCGGATGTTGTGCTGACCCTCCATGTGGCCCTGCACGGCGTTGGCGAAGAAGGCCGCCTCGAGGTCGCCCGGCTCGAGATCGGCATCGGCGAGCGCCGCGGCGACCGCCACCCGGGTCAGGTCCTTGAGGGTGAGATCGGGATGACGGCCGAAAGGCGTCATCCCGATCCCGACGGCGTGGACGGCCGTCACGTGGTCGCCGGCGCTCACGGCGTCAGCGCGCATTCGCCCTTGGGATAGGGCCGGGCCGCTTCCTCGGCCGGGATGGTGGCCAGGATCTTGAACACGTCCCATTCCCCCTTCGATTCGGACGGCGACTTCACCTGGGTGAGCAGCATGTCGTGCAGCATGCGCCCGTCCTCCCGCACACGGCCGCCGCTCACGAAGGGATCGTCGACCGGCAGCGCGTGCAGCCTGCCCGCGATCTTGTCCCGGTCGAGGCTGCCGGCCGCCGCCACGGCCTTCAGGTAGCCGAGGGTCGCCGAATAGACGCCGATGTGATCCCAGGACGGCATGCGGCCGGTCTTGTCGTAGAAGCGACGCGCGGCCGCCTCCGCGCCCGGGCTCTGCTGCCAGTAGAACGGGCTCGTGACGACGAGGCCCTGCGCGTCGGCGAGGCCGACCGCGCGCGCGTCCGACTCGAAGAAGATGATGCCGTAGAAGCGCTGGCCCGATTGCGGCAGCCGGTACTCGTTCGCCTGCTTGAGCGAGTTGACCGTGTCCTGCCCGGCATTGATCAGCGCCACGACCTGCGCCTTGGAGGCCTGCGCCTGGAGAAGGTAGGACGAGAAGTCCGACGAATTCAGCGGCGTCTTCACCCGGCCGACGATGCGGCCGCCGCTCGCCTCGAGCACCGTCTCGAGGTCCTTGGCCGAGGCTTCGCCGAACGCGTAGTCGACCTGGAGCAGATACCAGCTCTTCAGCCCCTCGCGCGCCATGGCCCGGGCGGCCCCGTTGACGATCGCGAAGGTGTCCAGCGTCCACTGGAAGCCATAGGGCGAGCAGAACTTGCCCGTGAAGGCCGACGTGCCGCCGCCGGACGCGATGACGATGCCGCGGCTGCCTCTCACCACCTCCTGGACGGCGAGCAGCACGGCCGAGTTCGGGATGTCGATGATCGCGTCGACGCCGTCCTGGTCGAGCCAGCGCCGCGCGACACCCGCCCCGACATCCGCCTTGTTCTGGTGGTCTGCGGACACGATCTCGATCGGCTTGCCCAGGACGGTGCCGCCGAAATCCGCCGCCGCCATCTCGGCGGCGACGACCGAGCCCTGCCCGCCCGCATCGGCGTAGGGGCCCGAGCGGTCGTTGAGGATGCCGCTCTTCACGTGGCCGTCGGGCGCCGCCCCCGCGCCCCCGGCCGCCATCGCGGCCGCGACGCCGGCCCGGCGCAGATCCGTCTTGCGGACCTTGCCGGTCGGCGTCTTCGGCAGCTCCTCCCGGATCTCGAGGAAGCGCGGGCGGGCGAAGCGCGGCAGGACCGCATCGGCATGGGCCGCAACGGCCTCCAGGGTCACGGCGGCCCCCGGGCTCGGCACGACGATGATCATGACCTCGTCCTCGCCGCCCGCGACGTCGGCCTTGACCGCGAAGGCCGCGACCTCGCTCGCGCCCGGAAGGCCCAGCATCGCGGTCTCGACTTCGGTCGAGGAGATGTTCTCGCCGCGGCGGCGGATGCAGTCCTTGATGCTGTCGACGAAGCAGACGAGGCCCGTCGCGTCCATCGTGCCCGCGTCGCCGGTGTGGAACCAGAGATTGCGCCAGGCTTCGCAGGTCTTCTCCGGCAGGCCGTCATAGCCGCACATGAAGCCGAACCCGACCTTCGGACGCACCATGATCTCGCCGACCTCGCCGGTCGGCACGGGAGCGTCCGTGTCGGGATGGCGGATCGCGACCTCGAAGTAGCGGTCGTAGGGCCGGCCGGCGCAGCCCGGCGGCGCCGGCGTCTCGACCCGCCCCCAGAGCGGGATGTTGATCTCCGTCATCCCGAACCCGGCATAGAGGTCGGGCAGGCCGAAGCGGGAGCGGAAGACGGCATCCTGCTCGGGGACGTAGGGCCCGACCAGCATGCCCCGGAGCGCGTGGTCCCGGTCGT
>CALMTJ010000227.1:0-3954 GCA_937872715.1 uncultured Methylobacteriaceae bacterium | reverse complement strand
GCCCGGTTCCCCGAGCTGAACTCGACGGTCGACCTGGAGGCCCGTGAGATCGTCCGGCTCGACCGGGTGCACCTGGGGTTCGCGGCCCAGACCGAACGGGGGCTCGTGGTCCCGGTCGTGCGGGCTGGGCGGCTGCTCCAGCACGAACTGGGCGAGCACGCCGAGCACGTTGGTGAACGTCGCCCGGTGGCGGCGGATGTCGTCGAGCCAGGCGGAGGCGCTGAATCGCTCGCGCAGGATGACGGTTGCACCCGCGATCAGGCAGGCGGCGACCTGCATGAAGAGCCCGTTCACGTGGAAGAGCGGCAGGACGACGTAGTACCGGTCCGCCGCCGAGACCCCGAGATTGTCGACCGCGCCGAGCCCGAACAGGACGCAGTGGGCATGCGGCATCAGCACGCCTTTGGCCGGCCCTGTCGTCCCGGACGTGTAGGTTATGCAGGCGACGTCGGAGAAGGCCGGCATCGGACCGCGATACGGGGCGGCCGCGCGCCACTCCTCGAAGGAAGCGGCCGGCCAGGGGAGGCCGTCGGCCACGGGACCGGCGCCCGACGTCGCCACCAGCACCCGCCGGAACTCGGGCACCTCGCCCGCGATCCCGGCCCACTCCCCCACGTAGGCGGGGTCGATCAGAGCGACGTCGGCCCGCGAGCTTCGGACCTGATGGGCCAGGAACGCGCCGGACAGCCCTGTGTTAAGCACGGTGAAGACGGCGCCGAGTCGGCCAAGCCCGAGCCAGGCCCGGATGAAATCGAGCCCGTTCGGCAGCATGACGACCACGCGATCGCCGGGCCGGACACCGGCAGCCGAGAACAGGCCCGCCACGCGGGCAGCCTCGTCGGCGGCCTGTCCGAAGGTCAGGACATCGCCGTCGACCGTCTCGACGAAGGGAGCCGCTTCCCGCGTTTGGGCCTGCGCATCGAGGATCTGGGGCAGCACCCAGCGCTCCGGTTCCCGCATGACCTCCCGGAACGCGGAGACCGAGAGCGGCGAAGACCGTGGCCCGTTCAGCCCGGCTGCCTCGGACATGCTCGCTCCCTGGTCGGGACCGGTCTCGAGGCCGCCCCCTTATATGACCGAGCGTTAATATAATATGGCAGCGTCGTCAACGGGATCGCCGACGGCGAAGGCGGCCGGCGAGGACGCGCCGTTCAGGACGCGTCGGCGGGCTCGGACGGAGAAGACGGAGGCGGTGCTGCGCGTCGCCGCGCGATTGTTCCTGGACGTCGGCTATCGCGGCGCGACGCTGAGCGCGCTGGCCGATCGGCTGGGCATCACGAAGCCCGCGCTCTACAACTATTTCCGGTCGAAGGAGGACATCCTGGCCGCGTGCTACCGGGTCGCGCAGGCGGCGGTCGAGGACCACCTGCGCGACGTCGAGCAGACGGGCGGCACTGGCCTTGATCGGCTGCGGGCGCTGATCCGGGCGTATGCGCTCGGCGCGATGGACGATTTCGCGATGTGCCTCATCCGGCTCGACGACCGCGACCTGTCGCCCGAGGGCCAGGTCACCATCCGGGCCCGCAAGCGCGAGCTCGACCGGATGTTCCGGACGACGATCGAGGCAGGGATCGCGGATGGTTCGATACGACCATGCGACGCACGCCTTGCCGCCTTCGCGGTCGCGGGAGCGCTGAACTGGATCGGCCAGTGGTATCGCCCAGCTTCCTCGACGTCGCCGGAGACGATCGCGGATGAATTCGCAGAGCAACTATCACGAGGGCTTGCATCGGGATCATAATGGTATTCAGCTTAGCGTTCATCTGGATTGAGAAATCGAAGCTTCCATCGCAGATAGCCGAGCGGGGCGGCCACGTTGGTGTTCTGACGCTGAATGTCCGGAAGGCGGTGCCTCACCGAGATGATCTCTTGGCGCACTCTCAACCCCGCGCTCTCTCCGCTAAGTAGATTGCGAGCTTCAGGGCCGGATCGTCGTTGGCCTGGAAGGTCGAGTAGTGGAAGCGACGTTGACCGCTCGCGGTGCGGAGCGACTTCGTGCCCGAGGACGGCGCCCGGATGTCGTGGTCGCGCCACCAGTCATCGAAGGCCGGGCAGCCGTCCCGCACCCGCCCGACCAGGTCCTCGAAGGCGGGATCGCCGGCGAAGAGGTCGAAGGTCGCCGGAACAATGGATTCTCCGAACGGGACCGCGTGTAGAAAGGGAGTGTGGGGACCTACGCCCCGTGAATCTGCTGATTGGGAAGCAAGCGGCTTACTCGTCGTAGCACGATTGGATAGGATCGATGCAACGCGATTGGATAAGATTGATGTAGCATGATCGGATAGGGTCGGTGTATCGCGATCGGATAAGATCGCTGCTTGTCCGAGCCGAAGGAGCTTTTCCGCGTGGCCACCCTCCACGAAAAGATAGCATCCTCCTTGGAACGTCTAAGGGAAATCGGGGCGGATAAGGTCTGCGTCCTGCGCGCTGACGAGCTGTCCCGCACCCACTTAAACCGCCTGCTCCAGCACGGCTATCTACGCCCGCTCACGCAGGGATGGGTGATGGTCGTCGATCCGACGGCCCGGACCGGTGACAGCACTCCCTACTACGCGAATTTCTGGCGCTTCCTTGCGCTCTATTGCGACGACCGTTTCGGCTCCCGGTGGTGCGCGGACGCGCAGACGTCCCTGCGCCTTCACGCCGGCGAGAACACGGTGCCGCACCAGGTGGTCGTGATCAGTCCGCAGGGCAATAACCGCATCCAGACTTTCCCTTTCAAAACATCCCTGTTCAGTTCTCGGGGCGCAATGCCTCCGCTGGAACACGTCGGCGGCATGAGGGTCATGCCGCTCGGGGACGCGCTCGTAAAAGCCGCACCCGTGTTCTTCTCGCAAGAAAAGGCGACGGCAGTGGCGGCGCTCGCGTCGCTCGGTTCTGCCTCGGACGTCGTCACGCCACTGCTCAGCGGTGGCCACTCGGTCGTCGCCGGACGCCTGGCAGCCGCGTTCCGCAGCATCGGACGCGCGACCGTCGCGAACGAGATCGTTGCGGCAATGCAAGCCGCGGGTCACCGCGTGTCAGAGAGCGACAACCCGCTCCAGGATATCCCCGCCGGGCTCTCCTTCCGCCGCCGCGTATCACCGGTCGCCGCGAGAATCACGGCGCTCTGGGCCGAGTTGAGACCGGGCGTGCAGGATGCCTTCAACCAAGAAGGGAAGGAGGTCGACGACCGGGAAGCGTACCTCGCGGATCTCGACGAACGCTATGTGGCGGACGCGTATCACTCGCTGTCAATCGAGGGCTACCAAGTCACCCCGGAGCTCATCGAGAAGATTCCCCGAGGCGATTGGAACCCGGAAAGGTCGGAGCCCGACCGGGGGCAGCGCGACGCTCTCGCCGCCAAGGGCTACGCCGAATGCTTCGCGCTGGTCCGGGCGGCGGTTGCGTCGATACTCGCCGGAGCCGATCCGGCAGCCACCGTGCGGGACCAGCACATGGAGTGGTTTCGGGCGATGTTCCAGCCCTCGGTCGCCGCAGGCCTATTCCTCTCGGAGCGGCTCGCCGGCTACCGCAGGCACTTCATCTATCTCGACGGTTCGCGCTACGTGCCGGTCGCGCACGCCTTCGTTCAGGACGGCATGGACGCGTTCTTCGACAGCTTCGAGGCGGAGGAGGATGCCCGCGTCCGAGCCGTCCTTGGCCATTTCCTGTTCACCTACATCCATCCCCTGCCCGACGGGAACGGGCGGGTGGGCCGGTTCATCATGAACACGCAGCTCTCGTCCGGCGGGTATCCATGGACAGTCATCCCGGTAGACGAGCGACAGCGCTATATGCGCTCGCTCGATGCGGCCAGCCTGGACCACGACATCCGGCCATTCGCCGCCCTCCTGTCCGATCTCGTCCGGCGCGAGCCCCCGCCGCCACGTCGCCTCGCCTCCGGCGAGGAGCCAACTTATAGTGAAGAGACGCGCCCCCCGTCTCCAGGAGATCCCCGGTCCGCGATGACCC
>CALMTJ010000226.1 GCA_937872715.1 uncultured Methylobacteriaceae bacterium | reverse complement strand
GTCCTGAAGAGGCTCGGGATCGATGTCGACCTCTACCCGCCCGGCCCGATCCCGACGATCTTCAACATCAACCTGAGGGAGCCGTCCGGATATGCTCTCGCGTCGCGGTTCCAGATGCGGGACAAGGACGTCATCTTCGCCGCGAACGCGAAATCCGTCGACTTCCTCAAGCTGCTGAACGTGATCGACGCCGCGACGGCGTCGCTCAGGAGCGCCAATGGCGGCGTGCAGGAGTTCCGGAGCATTCGCTGAGTCGGGGCGTCCATCCGGCTCCAGGTCTGATCGGAGCTTCACGCGTGTCCGGCTCGGGGCGGGTGTCAAGATTCGTCCGTGATCTCTGGGCCGGAGAGCTGAAAGGGGCCCACTTCGCCCTCACGGCAACCGTCATCGTCCTCGCACCGCTGCCGTTCGGCTCCGTCGACCCCTCCTGGACCGTGGTCTGGGGAGTGACGCTGGCGGTGGCGAGCCTGCTCGCGCCGGGCGACGCCCTGACGGGCGGTCGCTCCTCTTGGACCATCGCGATCCTGGGCACGGCCTTCCTGTACGGGGCCTGGGCGGCGATCCAGGTCCTGCCCTTGCCGCCCGGCTTGCCGGGCCACGAGATCTGGCGACGGGCCGCGTCCGTCATCGAGGGCGACATGCCGGAACGGCTGTCCGCGAGGGCCTATCTCCCGGTTTTGCCGCTGCTGCAGAGCGCGGTTCTTGCTCTCGCCTGCGTGAACGGACTCCTGATTGGCGCCAGCGGCGACAGGGCGGTGAGGCTCCTCAAGGTCCTGGCCTATTCGGGCGCGGCCTACGCGGCCTACGGCATCATGGCGCAGGCCTTCACGCCGCACATGCTCCTCTGGCGAGAGAGAACCGCCTATGTCGGGGACGTGACGGGACCCTTCGTCGGGCGGAGCGCGGCCGCGGCCTATTTCGGGGCGTGCTCGCTGGCATGGCTCGGGCTCGCCTTCCGGCGTCTGTCGGCCCTCGACCTCGCGAGGCTGCCGTCCGCGCTCCTCGTCGATCCCCCGGTCGCGGCCCTGCTCCAGATCGGCATCCGGGCCGGCGGCTTTCTCCTGTGCCTCGCCGCAGCCCTCGGCACCCATGCTCGGGCGGGCTCGGCGCTCGCGGTCCTGTTATCGCTCTTCGTCGCCTGGCGGGAGAGCGCGCATCTGCGCATTCCGCGGATCCTGCGCTATGGCGGAGCGGGTCTGGTCGGGGCGTTCATGCTCCTTCTTCTCCCGACCGCCGCTTCGCGGATATCGAGCGAGGGTCTTGTCGAGCCCTACCGGCTCGCCACCTACGCGGCCTCCCTTGAACTCGTTCGCCGGCACCCCTTTGCCGGGAACGGTCTCGGCACCTTCCCGGACGTCTTCCCGGCATTCCGCACGGACGACGTGTCGAGCTACGGCACCTGGGATCGTGCCCATAGCACTCCCCTCGAGATCGCCGTGGAGATGGGGCTTCCGGTCGCGGCCGTGATCGGGATCGTCGCGCTCTCCGTGCTGCTGGCGCTGCTCCGAGCCCGCTCGTCCCGGAGAGCGCAGCGCGGGATACCGTCCATCTGCGCGGGCATCTGCTGCCTCGGCCTCGCCTATTCCCTGGTCGACTATCCCCTGCAGATCCTCGGTTCCGGAATCGTGATCGCGACCGTGATCGGCCTTGGACTCGGCGTGGCGGCAACTCGCCCCGACCTCCCGGGAAGCACCCGGGGTTAACCTCTCGCCGATCCGGCGTGCCCGATCATTTGTTGCGGATGGCGGAGCCTGCTATCCGATCATCGTCAGTCTCGTAGGATCGTGCTTCCCATGCGGTGCCGTCTCGCGGTCACGTTGATATCAGCGTCGTTCATCGGCCACGCGGCGGAAGCCGCTTGCATTGCCGGAGCCGCGACGGCGGACGAACTGGCGCGCTTTCGCGCCTCGCCGGGGGCCGTGCTCGCGCAGTTCCCCTTCGGATCGGGAGGGCTTACGGGCGCGGTCAGGAACCTCGCCGCAACCGATCCCGCCCTGGTGCCGCTGATAACGGCTCTCATCCGCGGCGCCGACGCCAGGCAGAAGGCAGCCCTCGCGGCCGGGCTCGCGCAAGCCGCGCGAGCTGGCGAGAGGTCCGATCCCGCTGCGGCACTCGCGATCCAGCAG
>CALMTJ010000225.1:2360-5078 GCA_937872715.1 uncultured Methylobacteriaceae bacterium | reverse complement strand
ATGACGGACATCCTCAGCCTTTTCAGCGATCCCGCCGGCCCGTCGGTCGCCGTCCCGAGCGGATGGCGGCCGGACCGCGCCCTCTCGCGCGCCTCCCCTCCGGAGGACGGCCCGGCGCAAGCCTACCGAAGAGCCCCCGATGCCCAACAAGATGCTCATCGACGCCTCCCATCCGGAGGAGACGCGCGTCGTCGTAACCCGAGGCCAGAAGGTCGAGGAGTTCGATTTCGAATCCGCTACCCGCAGGCCGGAGCGCGAATCGGAACAGCGCCACGAGGAGCGTTCGCGCGGCGGCGGCGGCCGTCGGAGGCGCGGGGCCTCCCGCCGCAACCGCGACCGGGACGCGACCGTGTCCGGCCAGGCCGACGAGGGGGCGAGCCCGGACGGGCAGCTCCCTCCGGAGCGCGGCGAGGCGGAGCCCGACGGCGTCGCGGCCGTGTCCGAATCGAGCCTGCCGGCCGATGAGGGGTTCACCGATTTCGAGCCCTCCGAGGCCCGGATGGGCGGCGACGAGCCGGAACTCCCCGGCATCGTGGGCGAGCCGGGCGACGGTGCCGGCCACGAGGCGTCGGACGCATCCGCGCCCGAGCCCGCCGAGGCGCTCGACGCCCGCGAGGTCGAGGATCTCGAGGATTCGTCGGCGCCCTTCGAGGACGCGCCCGCCCGATCCGAAGGGGACGACGAGGAGAGCGGCGCCGACGAAGAGGAGGACGAGGACGAGGATGAGCTCGAGGAGCACGAGGTCGTCGAGCAGGTCGGCGGCGGCGACGCGCTGGAGGACGTCCCCGAGCGCCCGCGCGTCCAGCGCCGGCACTACAAGATCCAGGAGGTCATCAAGCGCCGCCAGATCCTCCTCGTCCAGGTCGTCAAGGAGGAGCGCGGCAACAAGGGCGCGGCGCTCACGACCTACCTGTCGCTCGCCGGCCGCTACTCCGTCCTCATGCCGAATACCGGCAAGGGCGGCGGCATCTCCCGCAAGATCACCTCGGCCGAGGACCGCAAGCGCCTGAAGGAGGTCGTGGAGGACCTCGAAGTTCCGGAAGGGATGGGCATCATCCTGCGGACGGCGGGCGCGAACCGGACGAAGCCGGAGATCAAGCGCGATTTCGAATACCTGATGCGCCTTTGGGAGAGCGTGCGCGAGCTGACGCTGACGTCGTCCGCCCCGGCCCTCGTCTACGAGGAGGGTTCGCTCGTGAAGCGCGCCATCCGCGACCTCTACAACAAGGACATCGACGACGTGATCGTCGCCGGCGAGGAAGGATACGGCGAAGCCCGGGACTTCATGAAGATGATCATGCCGTCCCAGGCGAGGGCCGTTCAGCCCTACCGGGAGGCGCAGCCGCTCTTCGCCGCGCACGGGGTCGAGGCGCAGCTCGACGCCATGTTCTCCAACCACGTGACGCTCCGGTCGGGCGGGTACCTCGTCATCAACCCGACGGAGGCGCTCGTCTCCATCGACGTCAATTCGGGCCGCTCCACGCGCGAGCACAACATCGAGGACACCGCCCTCCGGACCAACCTGGAGGCGGCCGAGGAGATCGCCCGGCAGCTCCGGCTCCGCGACCTCGCGGGCCTGATCGTCATCGACTTCATCGACATGGACGAGCGCCGCAACGACCGCTCCGTCGAGAAGAAGCTGAAGGACTGCCTGAAGAACGATCGCGCCCGCATCCAGGTCGGCCGCATCTCGCCGTTCGGCCTCCTGGAGATGTCCCGCCAGCGGATCCGCACTGGCGTTCTCGAATCCTCGTCCATCATCTGCCCCCATTGCGGGGGCGCCGGTCACGTCCGGGCCGTCCCCTCCGTGGCCTTGCAGATCCTCCGGTCGGTCGAGGAATCGCTGCTGCGCTCGGCGGCCCACAACCTGGTCGTCCGCACCAAGACCCCGGTCGCGATCTACATCCTGAACGGGAAGCGGGCGCATCTGCGGGAGCTCGAGACGCGCTTCGGGGTCGCGGTCGCGATCATGCCGGACGACACGATCACCGGCACCACGACCTTCGCGATCGATCGCGGGGACCCGGCGGAGCCGGCCGCCCGCAAGCCGTCTGCCGGCGTGCGGGTCGACACCATCATGCCGGTGGACGAGCCGATCGAGATCGAGCCGACGGCCGAATACGAGCGCGAGGAGGAGGCCGAAGCCGAGGCGTTGCCGGCGGAACGCTCCGGCGACGACGAGGATGCGAGCGGCCGACGCCGACGCCGACGCCGCCGACGCAGTGGGCGGGGACCGCGCGACCGCGAGGGTTTCGCCTCGGAGAACGGCGAGGCGTCCCCCGGCGACGAGGACGAGGACGATCCGGCCGGCGCTGTCGGGCAGGCGGAGCCGGATCCCGACGAGCAGGCACCCGTCATGGCCGCTCTCGACGGGGAGCCGGCCGAGGTCGAGGCCGAGGTGGTCTCCGCGTCGCGCTCCTACACGGACGGGCCATCCTCCGTCCGGTCCGCCCCGGTCGGCAGCCTGGACGAGGTCCCGACCACGCGACCGAACGCGCTCACCGATATCGGCGCCGACGGCCCGAGCGCGGAGCCGGCGATCGAGCAGGAGAACCTGCCTTCGCCCGAGCCCGAGCCGGTCGCGATCGTCCTCACGCCTCCCGATCCCGACCGCCCGAAGCGCGGCGGCTGGTGGGCCAAGACCAAGGCGGCCATCAGCGGCTCCTAGCGGCGACACATCTCCCGCTCCGTCATCGCGAGCGCAGCGAAGCGATCCAG
>CALMTJ010000225.1:0-2350 GCA_937872715.1 uncultured Methylobacteriaceae bacterium | reverse complement strand
GTCCTACCTCAGCCACCCGCGCAGCCGGCGCACGGCTTCGCGGCACACCTCCTCGCCGCCCGCGAAGGACAAGCGGAGGTGGTGCGACCCCTCGTCGGGGTCGAAATCGACGCCCGGCGTCGCCGCGATGCCGGCTTCGTCCAGCATGCGCGCGCAGAACGCGACCGAATCGTTCGTGAAACGGGCGATGTCGGCATAGAGGTAGAAGGCGCCGTCCGCCGGGTGGATGTCGGCGATGCCGAGGCCCGGCAGTTCGCCGAGCAGCACGGCGCGGGCGCGCTCGTAGCCGCGCTTCACCTCCTCCAGCTCGTCCGTCGCGTCGAAGGCCGCGAGCGCCGCCACTTGAGAGAGGTGGGGCGCGGAGATGTAGAGGTTTTGGGCGAGCCGCTCGACGGGCCGCACGAGCCGCTCCGGCACCACCATCCAGCCGATCCGCCAGCCTGTCATGCAGTAGTATTTGGAGAACGAGTTGATCACGACGGCATCGTCGTCGACCTCGAGCGCGGTCTCGGCCGGGAAGCCGTAGGCGAGCCCGTGATAGATCTCGTCCGAGACGAACCAGGCGTCCCGGCGTCGGCAGGACGCCGCGATGTCGGCGAGACCGTCCCGCCCGATCATGGTGCCGGACGGGTTCGCCGGGCTTCATCGCCAGCACTCCGGCAAGCGGCCGGCCGGCCGCCGCGAGGTCGATGCCGGCCGAATCCATCCGCCAGCCGCCGGCCGCCCGCGACGGCACGGGCAGCGCCTCGAGGTCCAGCGCCGCCAGGATGTTGCGGTAGGCCGGGTATCCGGGCGCCGAGATCGCGATCCTCGAGCCCGGATCGAACAGGGCCAGGAAGGCCAGCACGAAGCCGGCGGACGAGCCGGTGGTCACCACGACGCGTTCGGGCCGCACGGCCACGCCGTAGGCCGCGCGGTAATGGCGGGCGATGCGCTCGCGCAGCGGCGCGGTCCCGAGCGCCTCCGTGTAACCGATGCGGCCGTCGGCGAGCGCCGCCCGGGCGGCCTCGCGGACGGCCCGCGGCGCGGGCGCGGAGGGCTGGCCGACCTCCATATGGACGATGTCGGCGCCCTGCCTTTCTTTCGCCGCGGCCGCCGCCAATACGTCCATGGCGAGGAAGGGCGCCACGCGCGCGATGCGGGTCGCCGGACGCGGCCGTCCTTCGCTATCGTTCGTCATCGGTTCCCGCCCTGGAACCGGCTGGCTAAAGCCTCGGGCCGCCCCGCTCAACCCGCCGGTTGACCTCACCCCGCCCCGCCGGATAGGGCCGGGCACCCCAGGATACGCCATGCCCTCTCGCCTCATCCTCAGCGCGCTCGCGGGCGCAGCCCTTCTCCTCGGCGCGGCGCCCGTCGTGGCGGTCGCGGAGGACGCCTTCACGGCTCCGCAGAAGGAGGAGATCGGCCGGGTGGTCCGCGACTACCTTCTGAGGAACCCCGAGGTGATCCAGGACGCCATCGCGGAGCTGGAGAAGCGCCAAGGCGAAGCCCAGAAGAGCGCCCAGGCTGCCGCCCTGAACGAGCTTCGCGACACGCTGGTCAAGGGAGGCACGGTGGTCGGCAACCCGTCCGGGGACGTCACGCTGGTCGAGTTCTTCGACTACAATTGCGGCTACTGCAAACAGGCCGTGGCGGACCTCAAGACGCTGATCAAGGCGGACGGGAAGCTACGGGTGGTGCTGCGCGACCTCACCATCATCGGCGGCGCCTCCTCCGAGGAGGCGAGCCGCGTGGCGCTCGCCGCGAAGGGGCAGCTCTCGGGCGACAAGCTGTTCGAATACCACACCCGCGTCATGGAAACCCGGGGCCGGGTCAACGGCGAGCGTGCCCTTGCCGTCGCGAAGGAGATGGGCGTCGACATGGCTCGCCTCCAGAAAGACATGGCGTCGCCAGCCATCTCGCTCGCGCTCGGCGAGAACACCTCCTTCGCCCAGAAGCTCGGCGTGAACGGCACTCCCGCCTACGTGGTGGGGGACGAGGTCGTGTCCGGCGCGATCGGGGCCGGCGCGCTCCGCCAGGCGGTGACCGGCGTGCGGCAATGCGGCCGCGCCCTCTGCTGACGCGTTCCGGTTCGGTGCGGGGCGGGCCGAAGGGGCGCCGCGAAGGAGCGGGCACAGGCTCGATGGCAAAGGCACACCCGTTCGATCCCGAGCTCGTGCGCGAGCTGGCGGGGCTCCTCGCCGAGACCGATCTCAGCGAGATCGAGGTCGAGAAGGGCGACCTGCGCATCCGCGTCGCCCGCACGGTCACAGCGGCGCCGGCCGCCCTGGCGACCGCGGTTCCGGCGGCGGCCCCCCGCGCGCCCGGCCCGCCGGCCCCCGCCCCCGCCGCCCCACCCCCGCGGCCCCCC
>CALMTJ010000224.1 GCA_937872715.1 uncultured Methylobacteriaceae bacterium | reverse complement strand
GACCCTCTACGACGACCCGCAGGGGTCGTCGTAGAGGGTCCGTCCGGCCAGCAGCAGGCGCGGCCGATCCCACGCGATGAGGTCCCGCGACGACGCCGTGTAGAAGCCGGCCTCCGGGAACGGCCCGCCGGCCGAGGCCTGGAACACGGCGATCCAGGCGCCCGTGGCCCGGTGCCGCACGAGGGAGCCGACGGGTGCCGGGAACGGGCCGACCGTCCGGCACGGCGCCGCCGACCCCCCTTCGCGATACGGGTCGCCCATGAGGATGGCGAACCCGTCCCCGTCGAAGGCGCGCCAGCTCCCTCCGTCGGCGGGGTCCCGGGACCGGAAGAGGCAGGTGCCGGCTTCCTGCCCGGCCCAGCCGGTCGTCGCGATCAGGACGTAATGCTCGCGGCCGGAGCGGACGATGTTCGAGGGGTTGAAGAACCCCCGGTGGCGGCCCTGCCCGGTCTCCTGCCGGAAAGGAGCCCCTGCGACGACCGCCGGCGGCGCCGCCCTCGCGAAGGTGCGCCCGCCATCTGCCGAGGAGGCCCCCACGACCGAATTGTACCAGCAGGCGAGGTAATCCTGCCGGCCGCACCGGCCGGGATGGGTGTTCGCCTGGTACTCGTGATGGATCAGGGCTGACACGGCGCGGCCGTCCTCCGTCCAGGTCGCCGCGATCCAGCTCGCATCGTCGTAGGCCGCCGGATCCTCGTTGCCGCCCGACGGGAGCGCCGGCCGGCACTCGATTCGCAGGCTGTCGAAATCCGGGCCGCGGAGCGCGCGGTTCATCGTGTGCAGGCCGAACATCGCGACCGTTCCGTCCGCGGTCCGGAACGCCCGCACGGGAGCGTCCGGCATGTCGTCGCGGTCGCAGGCGTCGCGACGGGCGGAGAACACGATCTCGGGCGCTCCGGCCAGGGTCACGGCCGCGAGAGGCGACTCGGCACCCGCGGCGGCGACCGCGGAGCAGGACAGGCCGGCAGCGACGGAGGCGGCCCGAAGGGTGGACGTGATGCTCATGCCGCCTCGGCCATCATTCGCGGGCCGGCATCCTATCCGGTATGCTTGCCGACATCTTGCAGGATTCCCGACACATGGCCGTGCTGATCCTGGGCCTCGCCCTCTTCCTCGGCACGCACCTCTTCACGACGGTGCGGGGCACGCGCGCGGCCCTGGTGGGCCGGATCGGGGAAGGACCCTACAAGGGGCTCTACTCGCTCCTGTCGCTGGCCGGCATCGCCCTGATCGCGGTCGGTTTCGGCCGCTACCGGGCGGATGGCTGGATCGACGTCTGGTACCCTCCGGTCTGGACGCGCCACCTCGCGCTCCTCCTCGTCTGGCCGGCCTTCGTCTGCGTGGTGGCGGCCTATATCCCGGGCCGGATCAAGCGGGCGCTGAAACATCCGATGCTGGCGGGCGTGAAGATCTGGGCGCTCGCCCATCTCCTGGCCAACGGCGATCTCGGCTCCATCCTGCTCTTCGGCTCGGTCCTCGCCTGGGCGGTGATCGCCCGGATCAGCGCCAAGCGCCGCCGGGACGAGGTGCGCGACCATGCCGGCCCGGCCGTCGAGCCGGCCGGATGGCGGAACGATGCGCTGGCGCTGGCCGTCGGCACGGCCGCCTGGTTCGTCTTCGCCCGCTGGCTCCACCCGATCCTGATCGGCGTGCCCGTCTGGCCCGGCACGGCCTGACGCGCCTCGCCATCGGGGGCGCGCCGTGCTAGCCACCCGGCCTCCCGGGCCGGTCTGCCCGCGACGGCAGGGCCATGGACGAGTTCATCCGCGAGGTCGACGAGGATTACCGCCGCGAGCGTCTCGCGGCGATCTGGCGTCGCCATAGCGGCCTGATCGTCGGAATCCTGGTCCTGATCGTGGCGGGCGTCGGCGGCTGGCGGTTCTACGAGCATCGCGAGTTGCAGCGCGCGGAGGCGGCGTCCGCGAGCTACGACGCCGCCGTAAAGCTCGCCCGCGACGGCAAGGACGCGGACGCGGCGCGCGATCTCGAGGCGCTGACGAGGGACGCGCCGGCCGGCTACCGCCTCCTGTCCCGCTTCCGCCTCGCGGCGGAGACCGGGCGGCAGAGCGGCGAATCCGGCGCCAAGGCCTTCGACGCGCTCGCGGAGGACGCATCGGTCGACGGCTCGCTCCGCGATCTCGCGCGGCTGCGGGCCGCCATGCTCAGGCTGGACGGCGGCGACGCGGCCGCTTCCGTCCCGGCGCTCGAGCGCCTCTCGTCGCCGACGAATCCCTGGAGGCACACGGCCCGCGAGCTTCTCGGGCTCGCCGCGCTCAAGAAGGGCGATGCCGACGGAGCGTCGCGCTGGTTCGACCAGATCGCCCAGGACCGCGAAACTCCGTCCGGACTTCGCGGGCGGCTGGAGGTCTACGTGGCCCTCGCGGCCGGCGGGCCCGTCCAGGTCACGCAGTAGCGGCACGGTGCGGACGGTCGCGATCGTCGGCCGGCCGAATGTCGGCAAGTCGACCCTCTTCAACCGGCTGGTCGGGCAGAAGCTGGCGCTCGTCGACGACCGCCCGGGCGTCACGCGCGACCGCCGCGAGGGCGAGGTGCGGCTCGGGCCGCTCGCCTTCCGGGTGGTCGACACGGCCGGCCTCGAGGAGGCGGAGGCCGGCTCCCTCTCCGAGCGCATGCGCGGGCAGACGGAACAGGCGATCGCGGAGGCGGACCTCGTCCTCTTCCTCATCGACGCCCGGGCGGGCGTGCTGCCCGCCGACCGGACCTTCGCGGAGATCGTGCGGCGGTCGGGTAAGCCCGCGATCCTCCTCGCCAACAAGGCGGAAGGCCGGGACGGCATGGCCGGCGCCTACGATGCCTTCTCCGTCGGCTTCGGCGACCCCGTCCCGGTCTCGGCCGAGCACGGGGAGGGGATGGGCGACCTCCTGGAGGCGATCGAGCCGATCCTGGACGCGGCGGCCCTCGACGGGGACGACGACCCCGCGGGACGGCCGCTCAAGGTCGCGATCGTCGGACGGCCGAATGCCGGGAAGTCGACGCTCGTCAACCGGATGATCGGGCGGGACAGGCTGCTGACGGGCCCGGAGGCCGGCATCACCCGCGACACGATCTCCATCGACTGGAGGTGGCGGGACCGCGCGATCCGGCTCTACGACACGGCGGGCCTCAGGAAGAGGGCGCGCGTCGAGGACAAGCTGGAGAAGCTCTCCGTCGCCGACGCGCTCCGGGCGATCCGCTTCGCCGAGGTCGTCGTCGTGCTGCTCGACGCGACGATCCCGTTCGAGAAGCAGGACCTCACGATCGTCGACCTGATCGAGCAGGAAGGCCGGGCCCTCGTGCTGGGGCTGAACAAGTGGGATCTCGTCGCGGACAGGACGGGCCTCCTGAAGGAGCTGCGTGAGGATGCCGAGCGGCTCCTGCCCCAGGTGCGCGGGGCGCCCGTCGTCCCGCTCTCGGGCCTTGCCGGGCAGGGTCTCGACCGCCTGATGGCGGCCGTGACCGAGGCGGCCGACGTCTGGCGCCGCCGCGTGCCGACGGCCCGGATCAACGACTGGCTCGCCTCCGCGCTCTCCGCCCACCAGCCGCCGGCCGTGTCCGGCCGGAGGATCAAGATCCGCTACATGACGCAGGTGAAGGCGCGGCCGCCGCAGTTCGCGCTGTTCGGAAACCAGCTCGACGCCCTGCCCAGATCCTACACGCGCTACCTCGTGAACGGGATCCGCGAGGCGTTCGACCTCCCGGGCGTGCCGATCCGCCTGTCGCTCCGCTCCGGCAAGAACCCTTTCGAAGGGAGGAAGAAGGTCTGGGACTAGCGGCGGGCTCAGCCCCGGTTCAGGAAAGGCGGCCGACAAAGACGGCCCGACCAGGGGAGAGACCTGCCATGTCGTTCGCCAAAGCCACCTTCACGATCGTCCTCGCGCTCGCGTCCGCCGGTCCGGCCGTCGCGCTGACCGCGCAGCAGGAGAAGATGAAGACCTGCAACGCCGACGCGTCCACTCAGAAGCTGAGCGGCGAAACCCGCAAGACCTTCGTGTCGAGCTGCCTCAAGACGGACAAAGCGGCACCGGAGGCGAAGCCGCTGACGGCGCAGCAGCAGAAGATGAAGAGCTGCAACACGGATGCGACCGCCAAGAGCCTGAAGGGCGCCGAGCGCCGGACCTTCATGAGCACCTGCCTGAAGGGGTGATGATCCCTCATGATGGCCGGTGCCGGCTCCGGCCCGGCCATCAACGAAGATAGACGTCGCCCCAGGCCTCCGGGTCAGCGGAACACACGCTATTCAGTCGTCCCAGCACCTCGTCGATCGACACCCACCGTTTCAGCTCGAAGCAGTCCCGCTCACCCAGGCTGAGATTGTAATTCCGGTATCCTAAACCGCGCGAATACCACAATATGTCACGTGTATTCTGCAGGAACTCTTTCGTGAATTCGAGAGATAATGTGCCGATGTGCCGGGTCAGTCCGAGCATGACGTCCTTCTCGTGACCTTCCACATCGATCTTCGTGTAACGAGGGATGCCGTGTTCGGCAATCAATTGGTCCATCGTCGTGACTTCGACAGGCGTCTGCCTGTTCCAGACGTAGTCCTTGAAGCGACCGGTTTTCCATTCTTCGGAGAAGGTCGAGATCATCGGGGAGCCTACATTGATATGCATCGTCATCATGCCCGGATCCCGCGAAACACCCTTCTCAACGACCACCACATTCGGATCGCCGTCGAATCTCTTTCGCAGCGCTTCTGCGATCTCAGGCTGCGGCTCCACCGCTATCACCCGGGCGCCGCGCGCGGCGAACCATTCCGTTTTGGCTCCGGTATGAGCACCGATGTCGAAGACGAGTTCCCCAGGAAGTACGGAATGAGCAATTTCGTGCATATCGCGGTCTCGCGCCGGCTAGAGGATGGTCGAGAGGATCACCACGATGCCCTATGATCATGTCCGGTCTACGGGCTTCGGCGCGAACGTGGCGCGACGGTTCCGGGCGATCAAGCCGGCATCTGCGGGGTCAGCACCCGGTCGGTCGGGAAATCGTAGATCTTGCCCGTCTCCGTCCAGTCGGGGGAGGCGAGACGGAGGATGTGCGGCGCCAGGTCGTCCGGGGTGCGGAGCGTCTCCGGGTCCTCTCCCGGGAGCGCGGACGCCCTCATCCTGGTGCGAAGCGGCCCGGGATTGACCAGCATCACCCTTACCGCCGTGGTCGCGGTCTCGGCCGCGTAGGTCCGGGCGAGCGCCTCGAGCGCCGCCTTCGAGACCGAATAGGGGCCCCAATAGGCCGTGCATCTGTGGGCGGCCCCGGAGGAGACGAAGATCGCCCGTCCCGCATCCGACGCCCGGAGCAGGGGATCGAGCGAGCGGATCAGGCGCCAATTGGCCGTCACGTTGACCGTCATCACCTCGTCCCAGGTCTTCTGCTCGTAATGGCCGAGTGGCGAGAGCCCGCCCAGGATGCCGGCATTGCCGAACAGGACATCGACCCGGCCGTAGCGCTCGAACAATCCCGCCCCGAACCGGTCCAGCGCGTCGAGATCCTTCAGGTCGGCGGGAACCAGCGTGGCCGTGCCCCCGGCCGAACCGATGGCGTCGTCGAGCTCCTCGAGGGCGCCTTGGGTGCGGGCGAGCGCCACGACGTGGGCGCCGGCCCGAGCGAGGGCGAGCGCCGCCGCCCGGCCGATCCCGCGCGAGGCCCCGGTCACGACCGCGACGCGGCCCTTCAAGTCCCTGTCGGCCATGCGGCGCTCACGTGAGGAGGGGGCGGCACACTCAGCCGGCCTCGGCCAGCAAGGCCACCTGCTTGCCGGCCTCGCTCACGTGGTCGGTGATCGGGGTGGGGTAGTCGCCGGTGAAGTAGTGGTCGGTGAATTGCGGGCGGGCGTCGTTGCGGCCGGGCTCGCCCAGCGCCCGGTAGAGCCCGTCGATCGACAGGAAGGCCAGGGAATCGACCTTGAGAAAGTCGCGGATCTCATCGACCGACATGCGGGCCGCGATGAGCTTGTCCTCCTGCGGCATGTCGATGCCGTAGTAATCGGCGAACCGGATCGGCGGGCAGGCGATGCGGAAATGCACGGCGGCCGCGCCGGCATCCCGCATCATCTGGACGATCTTGCGGGAGGTGGTCCCGCGCACGATCGAATCGTCGACGAGGACGACGCGTTGTCCCTCCGTCACCGCCCGGTTCGCCGAATGCTTCATCCGGACGCCCAGCTCCCGGACGGATTGCGTCGGCTGGATGAAGGTGCGGCCGACGTAATGGTTGCGGATGATCCCGAGCTCGTATGGCAACCCGGAAGTCTGGCTGAAGCCGATGGCGGCCGGCACGCCGGAATCCGGGACCGGGATCACCACGTCCGCGTCGACCGGGGCTTCCTCGGCCAGCATGGCGCCGATCCGCTTGCGGACGGTATATACGTTGCGGCCGCCGACCGTGGAATCCGGGCGCGAGAAGTAGACGTATTCGAAAAGGCACGGCCGCGCGCGCTTCTGCGGGAAGGGCTGGAGGCTCTCGACGCCCTCCGGCCCGATCACCACCACCTCGCCGTTCTCCACGTCCCGCACGTGCCTCGCGCCGATGATGTCCAGCGCGCAGGTCTCGGAGGCCAGGATGTGGCAGCCGTCGAGCTCGCCCAGCACGAGCGGCCGAATGCCGAGCGGATCGCGGGCGCCGATCATCTTCTTGTTGGTCATGCCGACGAAGGCGTAGCCGCCTTCCACCTGGCCGACGGCGTCGGTGAAACGGTCGATGAAGCGGTTGCGGCGCGAGCGGGCGACGAGGTGGAGGATCACTTCCGTGTCGGAGGTCGCCTGGAAGATGGCGCCGTCCCGGATCAGCTGCCGCCGGAGCGTCAGGCCGTTCGAGAGGTTGCCGTTATGGGCGACCGCGAACCCACCGGTCTGCAGCTCGGCGAAGAGCGGCTGCACGTTGCGCAGGACCGTCCCGCCGGACGTCGAGTAGCGCGTATGGCCGATCGCCTGACGTCCCGGAAGCCGCTCGATCACCTCCCGCTTCGAGAAATTGTCGCCGACGAGGCCGAGGCGGCGCTCGGAATGGAAGCGGTGGCCGTCGAAGGAGACGATCCCGGCCGCCTCCTGCCCGCGATGCTGCAGGGCGTGGAGGCCGAGCGCGGTGATCGCCGCGGCGTCCGGATGCCCGAAGATGCCGAAGATGCCGCATTCCTCGCGCAGCTTGTCCTCGTCCGGGTCGAACATCGTCGGATCGTCCGGGACGTCGCGTGATGCAGGAGGCACGAGACCACCTTCTCGCATGGGAGCGATCATCTAGGCGCCGCCGGCCCCGATTGCCAGGGCGACCGCGCGACGGCGGCGGCCGCGATCAGCCCCGCTTGGGCGGGACCGAACCGGCCGGGCTCGTATCTGCGGGGGCCGCCGGGTCGTCCTCGCCCCGGCGCTTCTTCAGCTGCGCCATGATCGCGTCCGGGTTCGGCAGCATGCCGATGAGCGAGTTCCCGGTATTCTCGAGCATGGGCCGCGCCCGGGCGGCCGTCGCCCATTCCGGCATCTTGCCCTGGACGAGCCAGGCCAGGAACACCCAGCCGATCACGCAGATCAGGAGGCCCCGGGCGGCCCCGAACACGAAGCCTAGCGTGCGGTCGAGGGCGCCGATCCGCGAATCGAGGATGAAATCGGAGAACTTCACCGTGATAATGGAGACGATCAGCAGGACGAGGATGAAGATCGCACCGATCGCGACGACCAGGGCGACGGTCGGGTTGGCGATATGATCCTTCACCTTCGGCAGGAGGAGCGGGTAGAGGAACCAGGCGGCCGCGGCGGCCGTGACCCACGCCACGATCGCCAGAACCTCGCGGGTGAAGCCCCGCACGGCCGCGAGAAGGGCCGAGATCACGACGACGCCGATCACCACGAGGTCGAGGATGGAAACGGGCAGCGAGGCCGGCATGACGAGCGGTCCGGTGTTCGGTCGGCGGAACGTGTACGAGGCGAGCCGCCCCTATAGCGCGAGCCGCGGCTCCCGTCACCCGCGCGACGGCGCGGCGAGCCGTTTCGCGGCCTCCTGTGGGGATTGCGCACCAATGCCGGTTCTCGGCGCCGCGCCGGCGATGCGGGCGACGAGGTCGGCGACATGGCCGAGCCCCGATGCCGCGATCGACCGGTCGGCGCCGTCGCCCGGGGCCGTCGGGCCGTAAGCGGTCGAGAAGCCGAGCTTCGCGGCCTCCTTCAGCCGGGCCGGGATCTGCGACACCGGTCGAACGGCACCGGACAGCCCGACCTCGCCGAAGAACACGCTCTCGGCCGGGAGAGGCGCTCCCGTCAGCGACGAGACGAGCGCGGCCGCGGCCGCGAGATCGGCGGCCGGTTCGGTAATGCGCAGGCCGCCTGCCACGTTGAGATACACGTCATGGCCTCCGAGCCGGACGCCGCCATGCGCCTCGAGAACCGCGAGCACCATGGAGAGGCGCGCCGGATCCCAGCCGACGACGGCCCGGCGAGGCGTGCCGAGCGCGCTCGGGGCGACGAGCGCCTGAACCTCCACCAGGAGCGGCCTCGTTCCCTCCATCCCGGCGAAGACGGCCGTGCCGGGCGTCGCGAGGTCGCGGCCGGCGAGGAACAGCTCGGACGGGTTCGGCACCTCGGCCAGGCCCCCGTCCGTCATCTCGAAGACGCCGATCTCGTCCGTCGGCCCGAAGCGGTTCTTGGCCGCACGGAGGATGCGGAAATGGTGGCCGGGATCGCCCTCGAAAGAGGCGACGCAATCCACCATGTGCTCGACGACCCGTGGGCCGGCGATCTGCCCGTCCTTGGTGACGTGCCCGACCAGCACGATCGCGGTCCCGTGCGTCTTGGCGAAGCGGATCAGCGCCTGCGCGCTGCCCCGGACCTGGCCGACGGTGCCGGGCGCCGATTCGACGGTGTCCGTCCACATGGTCTGGATCGAATCGATGACCGCGAGGCGCGGCGTCGCGCCCTGCGACAGGGTGGCGGCGATATCCTCGACATTGGTCTCCGCGGCGAGCTCCACAGGAGCGCTCGCGAGCCCGAGCCGGGCCGCGCGCAGGCGCACCTGCGCGACGGCCTCCTCGCCCGACACGTAGGCGACCCGGTGGCCGCCCCGGGCGAGGGCGGCCGCCACCTGGATCAGGAGCGTCGATTTGCCGATCCCCGGATCGCCCCCGATGAGGATGACCGAGCCCGGGACGAGGCCGCCGCCCAGCACCCGGTCGAACTCGGCATTGCCCGTGCGGGTGCGGGGCGCGTCCGCGCTCTCGCCAGTTAGGGCCTCCAGGGCGAACACGCGCCCGCGCTTGCCCGTGGGCCGGGCCGCCGCGGGGCCGCCCAGGACGCCGCCGCCCGCTTCTTCGACGATCGTGTTCCAACCGCCGCAGGCCTCGCACTTGCCGCGCCAGCGATTGTAGACGGCGCCGCAGCTCTGGCAGACGAAGGTCGGGTGCTTGGCCATCCCGTCACGGGCCGACATAGCGCCGGGCGTAGCGGCGCCCGAGCCCGGTCAGGATCTCGTAGCCGATCGTGCCGGCGCGGCGGCCGACCTCGTCGATGTCGAGCGCGCCGCCGACGAGCGTCGCCGGCGCGCCGCGTTCGGCCGAGCCGACGGGCGCTTCGGAGACGTCGAGAACGATCAGGTCCATCGAGACCGTGCCGGCGAACGGGCAGAGCACGCCGCCGACGAGCGCCGCTCCCGTGCCGCTCGCCGCACGAGGAACGCCGTCCGCGTAGCCGACCGAGAGCGTCGCGAGCCGCCGCGGCCCGGGCGCGGTCCACCGCCCGCCATAGCCGACCCGCTCGCCCGCCCGGACGGAGCGCGTCTGGACGATGCGGGCTTCGAGCCCGATGACCGGACGCATCGGGTTCGGCCGCCCCGGCGTCGGGTTGCCGCCGAAGAGCGCGTAGCCGGGCCGAACGAGGGCATGAAAGGGCCGCTCGGCCAGGAAGAGGCCGGACGAGTTCGACAGGGAAGCGGGGACGCCCGGAAACAGCGCCGCGATCGAGGCGAAATCCGCCACCTGCCGGGCGGTCGCCGGGTCCGACGGATCCTCGGCCGAGACGAGATGGCTCATGACGAGCGCCGGCTCGAAATCGCCGAGCGCCGGGACGCCCGCCAGGGAGGCGGCCTCGCCGGGCGGCAGGCCGAGACGGTTCATGCCCGTGTCGACATGGATCGCGGCCGGCAGCCTGCCGGCCGATCGGCAGAAGGCGGCCCAATCCGCGATCTCCGGGCCGGAGCCGAGGACCGGGCGAAGGCGATGGGCGGCGTAGGCCTGGGCGGCTCCGGGCAGGAGGCCGTTCAGGACGTAGATCGCCGCCTCCGGCGCGACGGCGCGAACCCGCACGGCCTCGTTCACATGGGCGACGAAGAAGGTCCGGCAGCCGGCGCGGGCGAGGGCCGGGACCGCCGCCTCGATGCCGGTCCCGTAGGCATCGGCCTTGACCACGGCGGCGCATTCGGCGGGCGCCGCACGGTCGCGCAGGAGGCGCCAGTTCGCGGCGAGGGCGGCGAGGTCGACCGTCAGGAGCGCGGGTTCGGAGAGCTCGCTTTCGGCGCCGGCCGTCAATCCTGGGGCCAATGGAACTCGCGGTCGAGGATATCGTCGAGGGGGTAAGGACAGCGTTCCGGGAGAGTGCGATCGTCGCGCTCCATCTCGGTCGCCGCGTCGAGCCGCGCGTTCTCGTAGGCACGCTCGACGGCCTCCTGCTGCCGTCGGCGCAACGAAGGTGTGTCTCCGCTCACGTGCCGCACGTCGTTTCGGTGCGTCCGGTTGGATTTGACCCAGCTCCGAGACCGACGCTCCGGTTGTTGGTCCCATTTCAGCATGTGGACCAGGATCACGCGGAAATGGCTGCGAAGCTCGGAGAAGAGCGCCTTGCCCAAATCCTCGATCTCCCCCGCCAGGTTCTCGCGGTCGAGCGCCGCGACGTCGCCTTCCCGAAGCGCCGCCGCCTGCTCGGCGGTCCAGCTGTAGAAATCGATGTCGTAACGGGCGGCCGAAGGCGTCTGCGGCTTCGCCGTCCTCTCCTTCACCTTGGTCGCGGGCACGTCGCCCTCCGTGCGTCGGACCGCAGCATAACGGGGCTCTCGCGGCCCGCCAACGCGCTCAATATCGCTCCGGCAGCCGCTCGTCGGTGGCGAGGTCGGTGAAGCGGGTGACGTCCGCCTGGAAGGCGAGGGGGACGGAGCCCGTCGGGCCGTGGCGCTGCTTGCCGATGATCACCTCGGCCTTGCCGTGGATGCCGTCCATCTCCGTCTGCCACTTCATATGCTCTTCCGTCCCGACGCGAGGCTCCTTGTTCTTCAGGTAGTATTCCTCCCGGAACACGAACAGCACCACGTCGGCATCCTGCTCGATCGACCCCGATTCGCGGAGATCGGAGAGCTGCGGGCGCTTGTCGTCGCGGCTCTCGACCTGGCGGGAGAGCTGGGACAGCGCGAGGATCGGCACGTCCAGCTCCTTGGCCAGCGCCTTCAGGCCGGTCGTGATCTCCGTGACCTCCTGGACGCGGTTGTCGCCCTTCTTGGCCGAGCCCGACAGGAGCTGGATGTAGTCGACCACGAGGAGGTCGAGCCCGCGCTGGCGCTTAAGGCGCCGGGCCCGGGCCGTGAGCTGGGCGATGGAGATGCCGCCCGTCTGGTCGATGTGGAAGGGGATCTCCTGCATCTCGCGGGCGGCTTCCGTGATCTTGTAGAAATCGTCCTCCCGCATGTCGCCGCGCCGGATCTTGTAGGACGGGACGCCCGATTGCTCGGCGATGATGCGGGTGGCGAGCTGTTCGGACGACATCTCGAGCGAGAAGAACCCGATGATGCCGCCGTTCACCGTCTTCACGGACCCGTCCGGCTGCTTCTCGCCCCGATAGGCCTTGGCGATGTTGAAGGCGATGTTGGTGGCGAGCGCCGTCTTGCCCATGCCGGGCCGCCCGGCCAGGATGATGAGGTCGGAGGATTGCAGCCCGCCGACCATGCGGTCGAAATCGGCGAGGCCGGTCGCGAGGCCGGACAGCTTGCCTTCCCGCTTGAAGGCGGCCGCCGCCATGTCGATCGCGTGGGTGAGCGCGTCGGAGAAACGCTGGAAGCCCCCGTCGTAGCGGCCCGTCTCCGCCAGTTCGTAGAGCCGGCGCTCGGCCGCCTCGATCTGGTCGCGCGGAGAGGTCTCGATCGGCGAATCGTAGGCCGTGTTCACCACCTCTTCGCCGATGCCGATCAGGTTCCGGCGGATGGCGAGTTCGTAGACGGAGCGGCCGTAATCCTCGGCATTGATGATCGTGGTCGCCTCCGCGGCGAGGCGGGCCAGGTATTGGGCCGCCGTGAGACCCCCGAAGTCGATTTCGCCGAGGTGGGTGCGGAGCGTGACGGGCGTTGCGACCTTGCCGGCCCGGATCAGCGTGCCGACGAGCTCGAAGATCGTCTTGTGCGGCGGGACGAAGAAATGCGCCGGAAGGAGGAAGTCGGAGATCCGGTAGAAGGCGTCGTTGTTGACGAGGATGGCGCCGAGCAGCGCCTGCTCCGCCTCGATGTTGTTCGGCTGCTCGCGGTAATCGGCCTTGGGCTGCGGCAGGCGGGCTGCGGCGAGGGCGGGGAAAGCTGGCATCGGCTCGGATTGGCGGTGGGTCGGACGCTCGGGATGAGGCGATTCTCGCTACGCCACAGGTGCCGAACGGCCACCATCCCCGCTTCCCACGGCCCGTTCGGGAATATTCCGGAGGCGCTTGACCCGGCGACCGGCGCCTTCGAATCGCCGACGGAACATTGCCGGAACATGCACCTTCGCGCAAACGCCCTCACGGCTGTCGCGGCGACCGCTCCGAGCAGACCCGACCGGCCCGGAGCTCGCTGTCTCCTTCTCGCGGGGGGTTGAGGGCCGCCGGAGGAGGGACAGCGCGAGACGCTCATGTCCCCTCCGGGCGACCACCCTGCCGGGGTCGTCGCCCGACCGCCGAAATCCAAGCGTCCGGTCAGAGCTCGACGCGGTCGCCGGCCTCGGCCAGGGCGGCGCCGACCTCGAGGCCTAGCTCGTCGAGATCGAACTCCTCGCGCTCCGTCACGTTCTCGCCGCGGGCCTGGCGCTCGGCCTCCTCCGGGCTCCGGGCGACGTTCACCTGGATGTCGACCTGCACCTCGGGATGGAGCGCGACCGGCACCTTGTGGAGGCCGAGCGTCTTGATGGCGTTGTTCAGGACGAACTGGTCGCGGCTCGTCGTGAAGCCGTCGGCCGTCACCGCCTCCGACAGGTCGCGGCTCGACACGGACCCGTACAGGATACCGGTGTCGCCGGCCTGGCGGATGATGACGAAGCTCTTCCCGCCGAGCTGCTCGGCGACCTTCTCGGCCTCCTGCCGCCGCTCGAGGTTGCGGGTCTCGAGCTGGGCGCGCTGGGTCTCGAAATGCTCCTTGTTGCTCTTGGTGGCGCGGAGCGCCTTGCCGCGCGGCAGGAGGAAGTTGCGGGCGAAGCCGTCGCGCACGCGCACGGTTTCTCCCATCTGGCCGAGCTTGGCCACGCGTTCGAGCAGGATGACGTCCATGATGTTGCCTTTCAGGTGAGGTTCGGCGGAACGGGGGGCGGTCGGCGGCCCCCATCGGCGCCCGGCGACAGGCGGCGGCGGAGCGACGTCACCGAATCGACCATTCCGGTGAGCGCCATCAGCGGCAGGAAGGTCCCGCCGAAGAACAGGGTGAGCATGTAGGAGAGCGTCAGGATGGCGCTCCGGGCGGGCCGGCCGCGCGTCACGGCATGCAGGAAGGCGAGGCCCTGGAGCGCGAAGGCCATCCCGATCCCGCCGACGAGGGCCCGGCCGCCGATCCCGGCCCAACCGGACGCGAAGGCGGCAGCGGCTGCGACGGCCAGCACGCCCAGCGCATGCGGCGGCATACGGATGTCCGCGACCGGCGACCAGGGCCTCGGCAGACGGCCGGAGAGGGCCACGGCCTTGGCGGCGAGCCAGGCGTTGACAGCAAGCGCCAGGGTGAAGATCGCCGCGAACACGGACGGCGTCACGATCACGAGGGCAGCGACCAGCGTCGGCGCCTCAATGCCGGCGACCGTCGGCAAGGGCGCGGACCGACCGAGCTCGTATTCTATCCGCAGGAGCCGCTCGGCCACCCGGGTCAGGACGGACGTGAACGCGGCGTCGTCCCCCCGGCCCATGGCCACGGCGACCGCGACCGCCACGAAGGTGCCGGCGAGCCCGATCCAGAGCACGAAGCGGCCGAGCGGCAGCCATTCGACGGTCGGACGTCCCCCGTCCGGAGACGCGGCCCGCGCCGTCAGGAGCAGATAGGCCAGGCACCAGGCCGGGAAGGCCGGGCCGAACGCGAAGGCGAGGCCGGCGGCCGGACGGAGCAGGAGAGAGGTCGCGACCGCGCCGGCCGCGACGCCGAGGAGGCCCAGGAGATGGTGCCAGCCGAGCGCGACGATCAGGATCGGCAGCGGCGCCAGGTAGCCGAGCAGCATGCCGGCCGGCCGTCCCGTCGTGACGACCCCGAACAGGAGGGCGGAGACGAGCCCCGCGCCGATTCCCAAGCTGATGAGTTTCGCCATGTCCCCGCGAACCGCTGTCCCACCGCCGGAGCGGGGTTAGAGGAGGCGAACGGCCTCCCCAGCGAACCGGGAACCGCCTCCCGGCCTTCGTTTGAAGGGAGCGCCCGAAGGCGCTCCCGCCCTACTGGATCACGTAGGGGAGCAGGCCGAGGAAGCGGGCGCGCTTGATGGCCTGGGCCAGCTCGCGCTGCTTCTTGGCCGACACCGCCGTGATGCGGGACGGCACGATCTTGCCCCGTTCGGACACGTAGCGGGACAGGAGCTTCACGTCCTTGTAGTCGATCTTGGGCGCGTTCGGGCCCGAGAACGGGCAGGTCTTGCGGCGGCGCTGGAACGGACGGCGGGCCTGCGAGGTGGTGAGGTCTTTGATTGCCATTTTCTGTGCTGTCCTTCCTTAGAACCGGCG
>CALMTJ010000223.1 GCA_937872715.1 uncultured Methylobacteriaceae bacterium | reverse complement strand
CCTTGAGGAGCATGCGGAGGAGGACGGCCAGGCCGCCGGTGGGCCGGGCGGCGAGGTGGTGGCGCTGCCGCCACCGCGTCCGCGCGAGGCGCCCGACGCCGCCCGCGTGCTGGACCGGCTGCCGGTCGGGATCGTCCTCCTGCGGGCGGAGACGCCGATCTTCGCCAACCGCGCCGTGCTGGACCTCCTCGGCTTCCCCGATGTCGGCGAGCTCGCCTCCCGAGGGGGGGCGGCGCGGCTGTTCTCCGGGCGGCTGGAGCCCCGTTCCGGATCATCCCCGCTGACCGTCCGGTCGCGCACGGGCGGCAACGTGCCGGTCGAGGTCAAGCTCACGACGGTCGAATGGGGCGACGGCCCGGCTTCGCTCCTCGTCGTGCGTCCGCTCGGCGAGGGGGAGCTCGGCGCCGGGACCGGCCGGGCGCTGGAGCTGGAGATCGCACGCCGGGACGCCCGGTTGCGGGAAGCGGCGGCCGGGTTGCGGAGCGCGGAGGCCGCGCTCCTGGTCGTCGACCGGGAAGGCCGCATCCTGTCGCTCGGCGGCACGGCCGGCCCCCTGTTCGGCTACGAGGAGAACGAGATCGCCGGTGAGAGCCTCGTGGCGCTTCTCGCGCCGATCGAGCACATGCGCATGGCCGACCTGCTCGCCGGCCTCCGGGCACTGCCGGAGGCGCCTTTCCGGCATGACGTGACCGGGCGGGCGCGCGACGGCCGCCTCCTCCCGTTGACGATGACGGCCGAAGCGCTCGGCGAGGAGCCGGGGCCGTCCTACGCCATCGCCCTCCGCGACGCGACGGAGGCTCGCCTCATGGAGAGCGAGCTGCGGAGCGTCAGGCGCATGGCGGAGGCCGCGTCCGCCCGCAACGGCGAGTTCCTGGCCCGGGTGAGCCACGAGCTCCGCACGCCGCTCAACGCCATCATCGGCTTCACGGAGATCATGCTGGCCGAGCGGTTCGGGCCGGTCGGCACCGAGCGCTACCGCGACTACCTGCGCGACATCCATGCGTCCGGGACCCATCTGGTCCGCCTCGTGGAGGACTTGCTCGACCTGGCCCGGATCTCGTCCGGCCGGGGGGTGCTGTCCTTCGATGCCCTCGACCTGAACGGACTCGTGACGGAAGCCGTCCGCCTCGCCGGGCCGGAGGCCGAGCGGGACAGGGTCATCCTGCGCACGCGCCTCTCGGCGGGCCTGCCAGGGCTCCTGGGGGACGGCCGTACGCTCCGGCAGGCCTGCCGCAACCTCCTCGCCTCCGCGTTGCGCTTCTCGGGCGCCGGCGGGCAGGTGATCGTGTCGACGGAGCTGACGGAGGCCGGCGACGTGGCCTTCCGGGTGCGGGATACCGGCCGGGGCATGAGCCCGGACGAAGTGGAGGCGGCGCTGGAGCCGTTCCGGCAGGTCTCGGTCGCGGCCCCGCAGCCGGCGACGATGACCGGGCTCTCGCTCGCCGTCGCCAAGGCCCTGGTCGAGGCCAATCTCGGCCGCTTCAGCGTGACGAGCGGGCGGCGGCAGGGCACGCTGGTGGAGGTTCTGTTCCCGCCGGCGCGGTTCGTCACGGCCTGACCGGGGCGCATCAGAGAAAAGCGGGCGGAGGTTCCGCCGCCCGCCGCGCGGTCATTTCTCGACGCCGGGGCTGCCCTCGTGCTCGCCCTGGTCGATCCGGCCGATATGCTTCTGCGCGTAGAGCTGTACGCCCAATTGGGCCACGAGGTTCAGCTGCGTCTCGAGGAAGTCGATATGGCCTTCCTCATCGGTCGCGAGATCCTCGAACAGCCGCTTGGAGACGCGGTCGTTGATGCCATCGCAGTACTTCGCGGCTTCCAGGTACAGGGCGCGCGCCTCCACCTCGGCCGCGAGGTCGCATTCCAGGATCTCCGACACGGTCTGGCCGATGCGGAGCGGGTCGAGAACCTGGAGATTGGCGAACCCGTCCAGGAAGATGATCCGCTCCACGAAGCGGTCGGCGTGCTGCATCTCCTCGATGGATTCGGCGCGCCACTTGCGGGCGAGCTCCGTGTACCCCCAATCGTCGAGGATGCGGTAATGGAGCCAGTACTGGCTGACCGCCGTCAGCTCGCTCCGCAGGCCGCGGTTCAGGTATTCGATGACCTTCGGGTCGCCCTTCATCACATCCTCTCGCGTGGACCGTTGGTCCGCGAGATAAGGAAGAGGCGGGCGGTTGTCCAGCTAGTTTAGAACGATTTCAAACTCAGGAGCCGGTGTGTGGCCTTGGCCGGCATGGTGATGATCGCTCCCGCAGGTAAGTGGGCAGCCGCCGCAGGCCTCCTCCGCCCCCGCCAGCGCCGTCTCCATGATGGCCCGGATGGTCCGGGCGCAGCGGCCGCAATTCGGGCTGCAGCCGAGGCAGCGATAGACCTGCGCCGGCGTGCGCGGGCAGCCCGGGCCCGGCGCCAGGCAGGCCTTCACGTCCTTGGCGGACAGGATGTTGCAGGAACAGACGATCACGCGGGCCGCTCTTTGGAAGAGTTCAAAACTACATCCGTATCAGACACTTAGCAGGGTTTCGCTGCCCCCGCCAGAGGCCCGGCGGCGTCCGGATCGCCGCAATCGTCCCGCGAGCCGGCGCAACCCGCGGCGGCGCGAGCGGTTCTCTGTCCAGCGAAGCGAAGGAGGCGGGACGATGACCGGCAGCAGGACCGAAGGAACGGCTACTCTCGACGACGTGAAGGCCGCGCCAGTGGGCGATGCGCCCCGTTCCGGACGCGATACGCCGAAGCCGCACGGCGACAAGCTCGGCGCCGGTACGGCCGCGGCCGAGACGTCGAGCGAGGCCTCTCCCGGCGACAGCCCGAAGCCTCACGGCGACAAGCTCGGACATGCCCTGGACGAGGCCGCGCGAGGCTGAAGGCCGGGGCGGCGAGGCGGGGCGGGGAACGGCCGTTCCGGCGCCACGTTGGCGGACGCGGCGCCAGTTCGGGCGCCGGCCGGAGCGCCCGAACCCATGACCGAACCCAAGATCGAGGCCTATACGGGGCCGGCCGGCGGGTGGGGCTCGGCGAAGTCGCTGGCCGAGATCCTGACCCGCGAACACATCCCGGTGACCGGCGCCGCGATGCTGACGAGGCAGAACAAGCCGGACGGCTTCATGTGCGTCTCCTGCGCCTGGCCGAAGCCCGCGAAACCCCTCCCGTTCGAATATTGCGAGAACGGCGCCAAGGCGACCGCCTGGGAACAGACCGCGAAGCGCGTCGGGCCGGATTTCTTCCGCCGCCACTCCGTCACGGAGCTCCTGACCTGGCCGGATCACGACCTGGAGAAGGTCGGCCGCCTGACCCATCCGATGCGCTTCAACGCCGCGACCGACCGCTACGAGCCGGTCGAATGGGCGGACGCCTTCGCCGAGATCGGCCGCGAGCTGAAGGCGATGGAGCCCGCCTCCGTGGTGTTCTACGCCTCCGGACGCGCCTCGCTCGAGACGAGCTACATGTACGGGCTCCTCGCCCGCATGTACGGCAACAACAACCTCCCCGATTCATCCAACATGTGCCACGAGCCGACCTCCGTGGCGCTGCCCGAATCCATCGGCGTGCCGGTCGGGACCACGATCCTCGCCGATTTCGAGGAAACGGACCTGATCATGTTCTTCGGGCAGAATGTCGGGTCGAACTCGCCCCGCATGCTCCACCCGCTGCAGGACGCCCGCAAGCGCGGCGTGCCGATCATCACCTTCAACCCCCTGCGCGAGCGCGGGCTCGAGCGCTTCACGAATCCGCAGAGCCCCCTCGAGATGCTGACGGGCGCCTCGACGAAGATCTCGACGCAGTACCACCAGGTGAAGACGGGCGGCGACCTCGCGGCGCTCACCGGCATCTGCAAGGCGCTCGTCGCGGCCGACCGCGAGGCGGAGGCGGCGAGCCGCCCGCGCGTGATCGACGTCGATTTCGTCGCCGAGCACACCCGGGGCGTCGCCGAGTTCGTGGCGTTCTGCGACGGGCAGGACTGGGCCGCGATCGAGCGCCGCTCGGGGCTCACCCGAGAGGCCCTGGAGGCGGCTGCGGCCGTCTACGGGCAATCCCGCAACGTCATCGGCATCTACGGGATGGGGCTGACCCAGCACCGGCTCGGGGTCGAGACGGTGCAGATGCTCGTGAACCTGCTCCTCCTCCGGGGGAATATCGGCAAGCCCGGCGCCGGGATCTGCCCCGTCCGCGGCCATTCCAACGTGCAGGGGCAGCGCACGGTCGGAATCTCGGAGAAGCCGGAGCTCGTGCCGCTGGACAAGCTCGCCGCCCAGTACGGGTTCGAGCCGCCCCGGGAGAAGGGCATGAACACCGTCGAGGCCTGCGAGGGCATCCTGGCCGGCACTGTCGCGGGCTTCGTGATGCTGGGAGGTAATTTCGTCCGGGCGGTGCCGGACACCGTCCGGATGGAACAGGCCTGGCGCAAGATGCGCCTCACCGTCCAGGTCTCGACCAAGCTGAACCGCTCGCACCTCGTCCACGGCGAGATATCCTACATCCTGCCCTGCCTCGGCCGGATCGAGATCGACGAGCAGGCCTCCGGCCCGCAGGCCGTGTCGATGGAGGATTCGACCTCCTGCTTCCACGGCTCGAAAGGCGTGGCGAAGCCGGTCGGGGAGCACGTGCGGTCGGAGCCCTGGATCGTGGCGGAGCTCGCGAAGGCCACGCTCGCCCCCAACCCCAAGGTCGATTGGGACCGCTGGGTGGCCGATTACGCGACCGTGCGGGACGCGATCCAGGAGACCTATCCGGAGAAGTTCGCCGATTTCAACGCGCGCCTGTTTGAGCCGCGCGGGATGCACACGCCGCTCGCGGCCCGGAGCCGCAAGTGGGACACGAAGACCGGCAAGGCGAACTTCATCGTCCCGCCCGGCCTCGAAGCCGATCCGGACATGGCGAGCGACCGGCGGGACGTGTTGGACCTCATCACGCTTCGGTCCAACGACCAGTTCAACACCACGATCTACGGCTACGACGACCGTTTCCGCGGCGTGTCCGGCACGCGGCGCATCCTGTTCATGAACGGGAACGACATCGAGCGCTTCCAGCTGAAGGACGGGGAGGAGGTGGACGTCGTCACGGAGGCCGCCGACGAGTTCGCCCGCGAGGTGAAGGCGCTGCGGATCGTCGAGTACGACATCCCGGCCGGGAACTGCGCCGGCTACTACCCAGAGCTGAACCCGCTCATCCCGCTCTGGCACCATGACAGCCGGTCGAAGACCCCGGCCGCGAAGTCGATCCCCGTCCGGATCGCGAAGGCGGCCCCGACGGCGGCGGCGGGTTGACCGCGAGCGGGCAGGCTCTCGCGACGGGATGGTTCGGCGCGCGCGGCGCCCTCAGGCCGGACTGGGCTCGGCGACGGGCGTGAACGGGCCCTGGCCGCCCGACCGCATCGCGATCCTGCGGTCGTGAAAGGCGGCGAGCGTCGAGCGGTGACCGATGGACACGACCGTGGTTCCGGGCAACCTCTCCTTGAGCGCCCGGTAGACGGCATCCTCGTTCTCCTCGTCGAGCGCCGCCGTGGCCTCGTCCAGGAACAGCCAATCCGGTCTCGCCAGAAGGGCGCGGGCGATCGCCACGCGTTGCTGCTCGCCGAGCGAGAGCGTCTGCGCCCAGGACGCCTCCTGATCGAGTCGCGAGGAAAGGTGCGGCATCCGGACGGCGTCCAGCGCCGAGACGATCGCCTCGTCCGGATAGGTGTCCTCGGTTTCGGGATAGGCGATGGCGCCCCGGAGCGTCCCGACCGGGATGTACGGCCGTTGGGGAAGCAGCATGACCCGCGCGTTCGCAGGCTGCTCGATCCGTCCCGAACCGAAGGGCCAGATGCCGGCGATCGCCCGGAACATCGTCGATTTGCCCGATCCCGACGGACCGGTCACCAGTGTCGCCTCGCCCGGCCGGAAGGACAGATCGTCCGCCCGCACGATCGGGCGGCCGTCCGGCAAGGACAGGTTGAGCCCGGTCGCCGTCACGCCTCCTCCGGCCGAGGGCGCAGGCGCGAACGGAATCGCGCCCGCGGCCTCCGTGCGGGCCATGGCGGCGTCGAAGCCCGTCAGGCGGTCCACGATCGCCTTGTAATCGGCGAGGGTCGTATAGAACGTGATGAAGAACGACATCGTCGATTCCACCCGTGCGAAGGCGCCGGCGGCCTGCTGCATGCCGCCCAGCAGGATCTGCCCGGAGAAGTAGTACGGCGCGACGAGGATGTACGGGATGACGACGTTCACCTGGCTGTAGCTCGCCGTGAATGCGATCAGGCGCTTGCGCCGGTTCACGATGGCGAGGAAGTTGTCGATCACCCGCCCGAAGCGCTGACCGAGGCGGTCCCGCTCCGCCCGCTCGCCGCCGAGGAGCGCGACCTGCTCGCCGTATTCGCGGAGCCTGGCGAGGGAGAAGCGGAAATCGGCCTCGTAGCGCTGCTGCTCGAAATTGAGCCGGATCAGCGGCTTGCCGATCCAGTGGGTGATCCCGGTCGCGAGCGCGCTGTAGATCAATGCTCCCCAGACGAGGAAGCCCGGCACGTACCAGCCTGTGCCCGGCACGGTGAACTCGGACGAGATCCCCCACAGGATGATGGAGAACGAGACGAGGTTTGAGGCGGCGGACAGGACGTTCAGCGCCAGCGACTGGGTGCGCTGGATGAAGCCGTCCACGTCTTCCTGGATGCGCTGGTCCGGGTTGTCCGTGCCTGTCCCGGCGAGCTGCATCCGGTAATGGACGTGGCCGTCCAGCCAGCGGGCCGTGTAGCGGCGCGTCATCCAGCGGCGCCAGCCGATCTGCAGGTAGGATTGCAGCACGTATTGGATGATGGCGCTCGCGATGAAGATCGCGGCCCAGAAGCAGAACACGGTGAAGAGCAGCGTCCAGAACGTCGCCTGCTCCTTCGCCTGGATGCTGTTGAACCAGTCGCGGCTGAAATACGAGAGCCGGACGTTGATCGCGACCTGGAAGAACTCGATGCCGAAGACGATCCCGGCCAGCGGCAGCGCGATCCAGCGCTCCTGCACGGAAAGGCGGCGGCCGAACGGCAGCCGCAGCTCCGTCCGGTCGCGCGTCAGGAAATAAGGATAGACGAGCCGCCAGATCTGCCGCACCGCCAGCCACAAGCCACTCATCCAGCCGTCTCCGCAGGAACCGGCCCGGGCCGGTCCGACATCACGGGAGAGCGATAGCCGAGATGGGGCGAGATACAATGGAGCCTGTGCGCGCAACCCGCGCGCGGGTCCCGGTGCTCCGCTTGGCGGCCGGCGGGGCAGCCTCCCGCGCGGCCTCCGTCACTTCTCGACGAAGGCCCGTTCGACCACGAAGTCGCCGGCCTCGCCGTGGTTGCCCTCGACGAAGCCGCGCGCGAGGAGGAGCGTCTTCAGATCCGCCAGCATGGCGGGCGAGCCGCACATCATGACGCGATCCCGCGCCTGTTCGAGGGGAGCGATGCCGAGATCGTCGAAGAGCTTGCCCGAGGTGATCAGGTCCGTGATGCGGCCCCGGTTGCGGAACGGCTCGCGGGTGACCGTCGGGTAGTAGAGGAGACCGTCGCGGATCAGCTCGCCCACGAGCTCGTCGGACGGCAGGTCCTTCGCGATCGTCTCGCCGTAGGCGAGCTCGTTCACGTGCCGGCAGCCGTGGATCAGCACGACCTTCTCGTAGCGGTCGTAGGTCTCCGGATCCTTGATGATGGACAGGAAGGGCGCGAGGCCAGTCCCGGTGCCGAGCAGGTAGAGGTTGCGGCCGCCCGTCAGGTTGTCGAGCACGAGCGTCCCGGTCGCCTTGCGGCTGACGATGATGGGATCGCCGACCTTCAGGTGCTGGAGCTTGGAGGTGAGCGGCCCATCCTGCACCTTGATGGAGAAGAACTCGAGATGCTCCTCGTAATTGGCCGAGACGACGCTATAGGCGCGCAGGAGCGGCTTCTCGCCCACCTTGAGCCCGATCATCGTGAACTCGCCGTTCCGGAAGCGGAAGGCCGGATCTCGCGTGGTCTTGAAGCTGAACAGGCTGTCCGTCCAGTGATGGACGCTCAGGACCCGCTCCTCGTTGAAGCTGCTCATGCCACGAACCCGCCCATCGCTCACTCTCGCCGGCTGGGCCGGCCCGTCGCCGGGCAGGCCGGCGCTCCGACCGCACCCGTTCCGGCACGATCGCGGTCATTAGTAGGCGAATGCTGAAGGCTCAACCCTTCCGCGCTGCAGCACGCGCCTTCGTGCCGTGACGGTGAACGATCGCGGGCCATCCCGCTGGGCTGTGGGGTGGCTCCCCGTTCCGTTCACCTTCCAGACAGGTGGATCGTGCCACCTTCGAACCTCGAATCGAGCCCGCGGGGCAGGAAGAGGACCGGTCATGACGGCAAGAACGATCGTTGTCGCATCTCTCGCCGCGGCGGCCCTCGTCGCTGCGGGTGCGCCCGCTTCCGCGCAGGGCTACGGCCGCGGAGGCGGCCGGTCGCCCGGAGCCGCGGCCGCCGTCGGGGTGCTCGGTGGCTTGGCGGCCGGTGCCGCCATCGCGTCGACGGCGCGTCCGGCCTATGGGCCGCCGCCCGCTTATTACGCGCCGCCGCCGCCCCCGGCCTATGGCGAATGCTACGT
>CALMTJ010000222.1 GCA_937872715.1 uncultured Methylobacteriaceae bacterium | reverse complement strand
CTCCGGCGGCCTGCGCCAGGAAGTCGGGGTGGTGGTGGCCGTACACCTTCTCCAGGGTGGCGCCCGACATCCCGAGGAAGCCGGCAGCCTGCCAAAGCGGCGTTCCGGCCTGCATCTGCCAGGTGGCCGCCGTGTGCCGAAGCGTGTGCGGCGACACCTTGCCGTCGATCCCGGCGAGCCTCACGGCCGTGGCGAAGGCGGTCTTGACCGAAAGCACCGCCTTCCCGTTCCACTCCACGAAGTGCGTCGGCGGCGGTCGCTTTGCCGCCTCGGCTCGGGCCGGGTCGATTCGGGACCAACGACGCATGTGGGCGAGGAGCCGGGGCGGGATGGGAAGCCGCGACCGACCATGGAGGAGCTCCAGGCTCACTGTGGCGGCCCGAACTGAGGCATCCGCCAGCACGAGGAGGAAAAGCCCGGCCGACCGCGTCCGCAATCCCCGGCCGAGGCGAAGGCGGCGCTCCGCGCGTCGAGCAGGATGTCCGACGAGGAGTTCGACCGGTGGTGGGCGAGCCTGCCGGACGCGGCGCCGCGTCGGGATTGACCTTGGATTTGGTGCGAAAAAAGGGAGGGGTGAGCCGATCTGGAGGTGGAATAGTCGCGCGCCGGTAGGCATACTATCCTAATGCGTGGCCCGGACCTGGACACCCGAACAAGTCTGCTACCTGATCGTCGAGGCGCACCGGCGTCTTGGCGGAAACGTCGTGAGCCCGCGCTATGCTGCGGCGGGCGCCTCTCCTCATAAAACCCCACCCGGAAGACCCTGACGATGTCGCTCGCTCGGAGCGTCCAGGACGCGCGTGCTCGTCAGCGCCAGAGCGTGATCCTGTTGGATGAGGAGAAGATCACCTGGCCGCCCCCGGCTGAGGCGCTGTGGGGCTCGCCTGGTGGGCGCTCTACGTGCTGCCCGGGCAGGAATGGCGGGTGCGGAACGCGTTGCGCGACTCGGCTATCCGACCTTCCTGCCGGTCCGGACCTGCTGGAACTCGGGGTCATCCGACCCGGTCATTATCCATGTCGTCCATCGTCACGAGGTTGCCGTAGCGGAGGGCCGCTCGCCTCGCTCTCGGGGGTGGGAGCGAGATATCCCCGACCTCGACGGCCCGTTCCAGAGCGACGAAGCAGGCGAGGATTTCGTGCCGGGCGTGGATGTCGCGGTCCTGGCCTTCCAGCTCCTGGTAGGCCCGCAGGCTGAGCCCCATGGCGCGCGCCTTGGCGCCCTGGGTGTAGTCGAGACGGCGGCGGAGCGTGGGCAGCTGTTCGGCGGTCATCTTGAACGTCTCGTCCAACTTGCTATTCTCCCTTCGGGAACCGGGGATGAGGCTTTCGCCCCACCCCCGGCCCCTCCGGGTTAGAAGGAGAGGGAGGCCGTGAACCTCCATCTCCCCCACCGGAGGGCGATGCTGAGCTTGATGCCCATCTTCGCTCTCCAGTCGTCAGGCGGGATTGCCTGACAGCATTCAATTACGCAGAAACCGCGTCTCGGTCAAGAGCTGAGACGCGGTTTTTTCGTATCAACCCTGGAAGTTGTCTCGTGTCGTGCCGGGCGGGGTAAACTCGTCGATTTCAACGCATCCGCCTGAGTTCTCGCTGGTAGATTTGTATCTGGATCACGCATCCGTTGATCTCGTTCTTCACCGCGTCGATGCGCCAGGTATCGCCAGGATAGGCGAGTTCGACAGCATCAAGCTTCGATTCCAATCCTAAGACTGTACCCTGAAGGCGGTTGATCTCGGCGATGATGGCGCCCCGGTTGTCGCAGCCCACGGACCCTCTCCCTGAGAGTTAGTAACCGTAGATTGTATGAGCGCTCGCCGAGCGGCGGCAATCCGTTGGAGACGAACGAACGATGCCCGGGACCGTCCAGAGCTTGGCGTCGCGATCGACCTCCGACCACGTGGAGCCGAAGGTCTCCCCCGGTCTGGCGGCCGTCAGGATGTCGAACTCGAGCGCGAGCGCGGAAACGGGCCTTGCGCTTCGGGATCTCGCCTTGGCAGCGTGACTCAAACGAAACCGGCCTCCGGGAAACTCGGGGCGGTTCATCCCGCCTTCCGCATACGTTCGCGTGAACGACGGAACGGCTCACCCCATGCCACGTTTGCCGCGCGTAGCACGGGAGGGCGGGATGGACGACGGTCGCGTGTGGAGCTTCGAGGAGAGCCTTTGGGTCGGGGACGCGGCGCATTACCGCGAGCTGATCGACGAGGAATGCCTCATGGTCGTACCCGCCCCGCCCTACGTGCTGGGCGGCCAGCAGGCGGTCGATGCCGTGTCCGACACGCCGCGCTGGTCTAAGGTGACGATGTCGGAACAGCGCGTGTCACGCCCCCAGGAGGGCCTGATCGTGATCGCCTACAAGGCCGAGGCGTCCAAGGAGGACGGGCAGAGCTACCAGGCCCATTGCACCACGACAATGCGCCGCATCGAGCACGAGGTGTGGCGCGTGATCCAGCACCAGCAGACCCCGCCGATCCTGGCCCAGGCCAAGGAGGGGTAGGCGGGCGAGGATGGAGGAGGGATTGCGGCGCGACCTCGCAGGGGCTGGCCGCGTCGCGTCCCGCAGGGATCACGAGGCCGGGAGACGGCCGTCCCCGATGGCGGCGACCAGGGCCGCGTGGTCGCGTTCGTTCTGGTCCGCGTAAGCCTCCGCCCAATCCGCCAGGGCCGTGTCGAGGCCGGTATTCTCCGGCCCTCCGCAATATCCGGAGATCGCGGCGGCATCTCCCGTCCTCGCATGGGCGCGGGCCAGGAGGGCGCCGTAGCCCCAGGCGAAGTAGTTGAAGGGCCGCCCGGTCAGCACCGACATCGGCACCTCGCCCTTCATGTTCTTCATCTGCCGGACGTAGAACGGCCGGCCCTCTATCGTGGTCCAGCCGAGGAGGGGATCGCCCACCGCCTGGAGCAGCCGCTGCCCGTAGACGACGCGGGTGCCTTGGTGGGACCTGTAGGGCTCCGGCAGGGCGTCGACATAGGGCGCATGGGCAGGCGCGACGGCCTCCTTCACCTGGAGGAACAGCGCGTCCTCGTCCGAATTGCCGAAGAGAAGGGCCAGGTAGGCCCGGGTCCCGACGCTCCCCACGCCGACGACCCGGTGCACCACGTCGACCACGTGGTAGCGGCTCAGCATGAACCGGCGCTCGCGGGGCAGCGATTCCGCGTAGCGCTCGAGGCCGGAGATGACGCCCTCCCGCGTTTCCTCGTCCACGGCGGTCAGGATGGGGGCGTCCTCCCGCAAGCGCCACCCGCCGTCGATGCGGCGTTCGCCGATCTGGTCCAGCAAGGCCTTGTTGTTGCGCCGGCGAGCCTTCTCGACCGCCTTCGAGATGACGGCCTTGGATGCGGGGTCGATCTCGATGCCCTTGAACTCGAGATCGTCCGCCCGGGCCGCGCGGTGCCAGACGTCGAGCGGTCCCTGACGGGCGAGTTCGTTCATGGCGAGACGATAGCCGGCGACGCAGCCGGTGGCCGCCCGTCGCCGCTCGCCCCTGCCGATGCCGCGGTCGCGGGCCGCGACCGTCAGGCTCGCGGCCAGCCGTTTGAGGTCCCATTCCCAAGGTCCGATCGTCACCTCGTCGAAATCGTTGAGGTCGAGGACGATGTCGCGCTGAGGCGTGCCGAAGAGGCCGAAATTGGCGAGGTGGGCGTCCCCGTCCATCACGACGTTGATGCCGCTGCGCGGAGATTGGGCGAGGTCCCAGGCCATCACGTGGGCGGCGCCCCGCAGGAAGGCGAAGGGCGAGTCCGCCATCCGGGCCATGCGGAGCGGGACGAGGTGCTCCTGCCGGTCCCGGTTGGCGGCCTCGATCAGCGAGACGGGGTCGGGCCGGCCGTCGGGCCGGACGGGATCGGCATGCGCCCGGTGGTTCACGGCCGCGCGAAGCACCTTTCCGGCCGCCCGCCTCTTCTCCCAAGGCTCGCCCTGGGAGCGGAGGTTGATGCGGGGGTAGTCCTCGGCAGGAGCGAGGACGGTCTCGACGGCGTCGCTGACCTGCTCCCTGCTCGGCGTCTCGCTGCCGGTCGGCTCTGCCGTCACGGTTGCCGGGTGACCGAAATCGAGGTCCATCTACGATCCTGCGCTGCCGCCGCCACACAGCCTTCCGTCCTCGGCCTCCGTCAACGGCCGCGTCGCGGCGAGGTGAACGAGATCACGTGAACGGCGGAGGCAGGCGCGACGACCCGTCGGGGTTCCAGGAGGCTGTTTGGACATCCACGATCCTCCTCGTCCTGAGGTGCCGATCGGAGATCGGCCTCGAAGGACGTACAGCGGTCGTGCGTGCCCCCGGATGGCAGTCCGGGCGCGTGCCCCCGGATCACGGTCCGGGGGCGTGCTTCGAGGGCCGCCTGCGGCGGCCACCTCAGCATGAGGGAAGGAATGGCCAAACGGGTTCGACCCTGCGCCGCCCCTCGCCACCCATCCGGTCGGGCTTCGCCCTTCCTCACGTCGGATGCCACCACCTTCCGGCCAGCACCACGCCTTCGCTCGTGAGGCGGCGGTCGCCGTGAAGGTGCTCGCCCACCACGTCCACGTAGTCGAACCTCCCTTCGGACAGGCGCAGCACGGTCGCGTCGCCGATCGAGCCGGGCGCCAGGGTGCCGAGCTCGGGGCGCTTCATCGCCATGGCGGAATTGACCGTCGAGGCCGCGATCACCCGGTCGAGCGGCATGCCGAGGCACAGGAACTTCGACAGGGTGGTGACCTGGTCGAAGGCCGGCCCGTCGATGCAGAGCGCGTGGACGTCCGACGAGATCGTGTCGGGTTCGAAGCCGTTCGCCAGCATCGCCCGGGCGGTCTTGAAGGCGAAGGAGCCCTGGCCGTGACCGATATCGAAAATGATCCCCCGGCGGCGCGCGTCGAGCACCGCGTCCTTCACCCGGCCCTGGCCGGTGATCGGCGCATTCGGGAACGGCCGGAAGGCATGGGTCAGGACGTCGCCCGGGCGCAGCATGGCCAGGACCTCCTCGTAGGAGGGCGGCGGGTGGTCGATATGGGCCATCACGGGCATGCCGATCTCCTCGGCCACCTGGAGGGCGATGTTCAGCGGCACGGTCCCGGACGTGCCCGACGCGTGCAGCCCCACCCGGACCTTGATGCCGACGATGAGGTCGCGGTTCGCGTCCGCGACAGCCGCGCAATCGACCGGGTTCATGAGGCCCAGTTCGCGGCTCTCGCCCACCATGACCCGCTTGTCGAAGCCGTAGATGCCGGCATGGGAGACGTGCAGGTAGGCGAGGATGCGGACGGGCGACGGCTCGATGACGTGCTTCCGGAAGCCCATCCAGTTGCCGGGTCCGGCCGAGCCCGTGTCGACGGCCGTGGTGACGCCGCTCGTCCGGCAGAATTCGGCCGCGTCGATGCCGAGCGAGGTGCCGCCCCAGTAGACATGGGTGTGCAGGTCGATGAGCCCCGGAACCACGATCAGCCCGGACACGTCCCGCGTCGCGTCCGCCTCCCCGAGATGGTCGCCGATCCGCGCGACCTTTCCGTCCCGGAAGGCGATGTCGGCGATCCGGTCCAGCTTCTGCGACGGATCGAGGACGCGCCCGCCGGTGAGGATGAGATCGTAGGGCAAGGAACGGCTCCCGCTTTGGTCGGAAGGGTGCATGCGCGGATGCGTCTGTCCAGGCTCGCGTCCCATAAGAGCCGCCTGACAGGACCGATGACGATCGATGCGTCATGGCCCGGCGTCGGCCGTCGTATGGTGAACACCTCCGTGTCGCTGACGAAGATGACGGTCAGGCCCGTCGTGCGAACCTGGCGATATCCCAACCCGGCCAGGTGCGCCTCGACGTCACCGAACGGGTAGCCCCAGATCACCTGGCGGCCTACGCCGCTTCTGCCGCCCGGATGAACTCGACGGTGGGGTGAGGCTGTCCGAAATGGTCGGCTATGGCGTCCAATACCGAGATCGCCTCCCGCTGTCCTGCCGCAGCGGTATCCGCGCCCACGTGCAGGCCGCGCACGTCCGGGGAGGTGTAGACGTGGTAGCGTCCTTCCACCACCTTGTGCTCCAGGCGGACATGCGCAGGCATTCTCACCCCTCGTCCGAGATTTCCATGTTCCATCATGCCACTGCCGAGGTCTGACCTCAATCATCGGCTCGTCGAACGCTTTGACGTGGGTACTTCGTCACCACTCCCGGTCACGGCGACCGCGTCGAGGCGGCCGACGTCTTGTCTGCGCCGCTTTCGATCTCCCGAAGGCCGAGCCAGCGCGCCAGCCTCTCGAACTCGGCCGTGAGCGCGGTGCGGATCTCCGCCGGGTCGTGCCCGGGCTCGAGATGGACGGAATGGACGAGGAGGCGTCCCGCCTGCCGGTCCGCCTTCAGG
>CALMTJ010000221.1 GCA_937872715.1 uncultured Methylobacteriaceae bacterium | reverse complement strand
TCGCGCAGCGGACGGCGTCGATCACGATGCCGGCCGAGTTGGGCGAATCCCACACTTCGAGCTTCACCTCGAGGTTCAGCGGCACACCGCCGAAGGTCGTGCCCTCCAGCCGGATATGCGCCCATTTCCGGTCGGTCAGCCACGGGACGTGGTCGCTCGGGCCGACATGGATGTCGCCGGGCGCGAGCGGGATGTCGAGCTGGCTCGTCACGGCCTGGGTCTTGGAGATCTTCTTCGATTCCAGGCGCTCGCGTTCCAGCATGTTCTTGAAATCGGCGTTGCCGCCGAAATTCAGCTGGTAGGTGCGGTCGAGCCGCACGCCGCGCTCCTGGAAAAGGTTCGCCAGCACGCGATGGACGATGGTCGCGCCGACCTGGCTCTTGATGTCGTCGCCGACGATCGGAAGACCCTTCGCCTCGAAGCGCCTCCGCCAGGCCGGATCGGACGCGATGAAGACCGGGATGCAGTTCACGAAGGCGCAGCCCGCCTCCAGCGCCCGTTCGGCGTAGAACTCGCTCGCCTTCTGGGAGCCGACCGGCAGATAGGAGACGAGCACCTCCGTGCCGGAGCGCTCCAGGATGGCGGCGACGTCCGCCTCCGGGTCGGCCGCCTCGGCGATCTCGTCCCGCATGTAGCGGCCGATCCCGTCGAGCGTCGGTCCACGCGCCACCGTCACGCCCGTGTGGGGCACGGCCGCGAAGCGCTGCGTGTTGTTGGGCGCGGCCCAGATGGCCTCGGCCACGTCCCGGCCCACCTTGGCAGCCGAGCCGTCGAAGGCCGCCGCGATCTCGATGTCGTCGACGTGGTAGCCGCCGAGCGAGACGTTCATGAGACCCGGCACGGGTTCGTTGGCGGCGGCGCCCCGGTAATAGGCGAGTCCCTGCACGAAAGAGGACGCACAATTCCCGACCCCGACGATCCCGACCCGCAACCTGCCCGTCAACGCATCGCTCCGATCCTCTCCCGTCGCGCGGGACGACCGGCGACGTACTTACGTCTCCTGCCACGCCGGGAGAAGCGCGGCCGTCACGATGCCGCGAGGACGGCCGACGAAGGTCCGTCATCGCACATTCCGTTGCGGAACTGCCAGGGTCTGCTCCGGTTGCCGCACCGCACATCCGTACAGAGTCCACGCCATGGCCGCCGCGAAGGCCGCGCGACGCGCGCAACCTGCCCCGACCGCACCCGCCGATCCCGACCTCCCGGACAATGACGGCGCGCTCGCGATCGCCCTCGGGGGGCTCGCGGCCCGCCACGGCACGCTCCTGCACGTCGTGGCGCGGGAGAGCCGGGTCGAGCGGCTCGGCCGCCTCGCCTGGGCGTTCGCGCCGGAGATGGAGACGGTCCTGCTCCCGGGCTGGGACTGCCTTCCCTATGACCGCGTCTCGCCGTCCTCCCGCGCCATGGGGCTGCGCACCTCGGGGCTGATCGCCCTCGCCAAGCCGGCGGAGCGCCCCCGCCTCGTGCTGGCGACGGTCGACGGGCTCGTCCGGCGCGTCCCGCCGAAGGAGGCCTGGGCCTCGGCGGCGATCATCCTGCGTCGCGACAACGCCCTCGACCTCGACGGGCTGCGGGCGGACCTCCTCCGCACCGGCTACCGGGAGGACGACCGCGTGGACGAGCCGGGCGAGTTCGCGATCCGGGGTCACGTCGTCGACCTCTACCCGGCCGGCTATTACCTGCCGGTTCGGGTCGAGCACGAGGACGGCCGGGTCGCCTCCCTCGCGTCCTACGATCCCGCGACGCAGCGACGGACGGACGAATTCGACGAGCTGCAGCTGCGCCCTGCCTCGGAGGCCATCCTGGCGGACGCCGACGGGACGGACCGGCAGGGGCTCGAGCACCGCCTGCCGGAGCTGTTCGAGCATCTCGACGCCCTTCTCGACTACCTTCCGGACGCGGCGGTCGCCTTCGAGCCGGGCACCGACGAGCGCCGCACGCTCTTCCTCGACCAGCTGAAGGACGCCTACGAGACCCGCGTGAGGCTCGGGGGATCCGGAATGCGCCCGGTCGCGCCCGAGCGGCTCTACCAGGATGGCGGCGACATCGACCGGGCGCTTTCGGGTCGGGAGGTGATCCGCTTCCGCCGGTCGGAAACGACGGGCGAGGCGATCCCGCCCGTCGCGCGCGCGGCCGATCCCGCGAGGGCTCTCTCCCGGCTGTTGCGGCCGGCGCTGAAGGCCGGCACCCGCGTGCTGGCGGCAGCCCCGTCGGCCGCCGCGATGCCGGCCATGCTCCGGCGCGTCGAGCGGGCGTCGGGCCTGAAGGCCGTCCCGGTGCGGAGCTGGGAGGATGTCGCCTCCGCGGAAGCCGGCACGCTCCTCGCCCTCGTGGCCCCTCTCGAACGGAGCTTCTCCGATCCGGCGGCCGGCATCCTGGCCCTCTCGGGGCCGGACATACTCGGGCGGTCCCACCCCGGCGCCGCGTCCGACGCCGGCGCCCTGCTCGGGGAGGAGCAGTTCGGCATCGGCGACGCCGTGATCCACCTCGAACACGGCGTCGGCCTGCTCGAAGGCATCGAGAGCATCGAGACGGAGCCCGGCCGCGTCACGGAGACGATCAGGCTCGGCTACGCGGGCGATGCCACCCTCATGGTCCCGGTCGGCGATATCGGGCTGATGTGGCGCTACGGCGCATCCGCCGAGGGCGTGTCGCTCGATCGCCTCGGCAGCGAATCCTGGCCGAAACGGCGCGCGAAGGTGGAAGCGGAGCTGCGCCGTTCCGCCGCCGAGCTGGCGAAGCTCGCGGCGGCCCGGGAGGCGGTGGAGGCGCCGGCGCTCGTTCCCCCGCCGGACGCCTATGAAGGCTTCGCGAGGCGCTTCCCCTTCGGCGAGACCCCCGACCAGGCCGCCGCGATCGACGACGTGCTGCGCGACCTCGCCTCCGGGCGGCCCATGGACCGGCTCGTCTGCGGCGATGTCGGGTTCGGCAAGACGGAGGTGGCGCTCCGGGCCGCCGCCGCCGCGGCATTCGCGGGCAGGCAGGTCGCGGTCGTGGCGCCGACCACCGTCCTCGTCCGCCAGCACCTCCAGACCTTCGAGCGTCGCTTCGCCGATCTCGGCATCTCGGTCGGGCACCTGTCGCGGCTGAGCTCGCCGCAGGAGGCGAAGGACGTGAAGGCCGGCCTCGCCGATGGCCGGATCAGGATCGTCGTCGGCACCCACGCCCTGGCCGGGAAGGGCGTGAGCTTCGCCGATCTCGGCCTCCTGATCATCGACGAGGAGCAGCGTTTCGGCGCCGCCCACAAGGCGAAGCTCCGGGCGCTGGGCGACACGCCCCATGTCCTGACGCTCACGGCGACGCCCATCCCCCGGACCCTGCAATCGGCGCTGGTCGGCCTCCAGGAGGTGAGCGTGCTCGCGACCCCTCCGGCCGAGCGCCAGCCCGTCCGCACGGTCGTGTCGGCGCAGGACGACGCCGCGATGCGGGAAGCGCTGCTGCGCGAGAAGCGGCGCGGCGGGCAGGGCTTCGTCGTCTGCCCGAGGATCGAGGATATCGGGCCGATGGAGGAGCACCTCCGCCGTCTCGCGCCGGAGCTCGACCTCCTCGTCGCGCATGGGAAGCTGCCGGCCGCCGCCATCGACGCCGCCATGGTGCGGTTCGCGGACGGCGAGGGCGACGTCCTGCTCGCGACGAACATCATCGAGAGCGGGCTCGACGTGCCGCGCGCCAATACCATCCTGGTGACGCGCGCCGACCTGTTC
>CALMTJ010000220.1 GCA_937872715.1 uncultured Methylobacteriaceae bacterium | reverse complement strand
GCTCGAAGCCATCGCGCTGACGGCGGAGGGCGAGACGCTGGATCGTCGGCGGATCGCGACTCCGCGCGACGATTACGCCGGCTGCATCCGAGCGATCGCCGGTCTCGTCGGCGCCATGGAGAGCGGGACGGGCCGGAGCGGCACGGTAGGGATCGGGATCCCGGGCGCGATCTCGCCCGCGACCGGCCTCGTCATGAACGCGAACTCGACCTGGAGCATCGGCCGGCGGCTCGACCACGATCTCGCGGAGGCGCTCGCCCGTCCCGTCCGGGTCGAGAACGACGCCAATTGCTTCGCCGTCTCCGAGGCGGTCGACGGCGCGGGTGCTGGCGCCGGCGTGGTCTGGGGCGTGATCCTCGGCACGGGGGCTGGATCCGGCATCGCGATCGCCGGCCGCGCGCTCGGCGGACGCAACCGCATCGCCGGCGAATGGGGTCACAACCCCCTGCCGCGGCCCGCGGATGACGAGCGGCCCGGACCGCACTGCTATTGCGGCCGGCGGGGCTGCAACGAGACCTTCGTGTCCGGAACCGGGTTCGAGCGCGACCATGCCGAGCGGACGGGGACCCGGATCCCGGGTTCGGAGATCGTCTCGCGCATGCGGGCGGGCGAGCCGGATGCCCGCGCCTCCTACGGAGCCTATCTCGACCGCCTGGCCCGCGGGATGGCGGAGGTCATCAACCTGCTCGATCCGGACGTGATCGTTCTCGGCGGCGGGATGTCCAACGTTGACGAGCTCTACCGCGACCTTCCGGCCCGGATCGAGCCGCACGTCTTCTCCGACGCTTTCGTCACGCCGGTGCTGAAGCACCGGCACGGCGATTCGTCCGGGGTCCGGGGCGCGGCCTGGCTCTGGAAGGCGTGAGGCCCGGACCGCGGAGCGGGCCTCGCGGCCTCAGGAATCGTGGCTGGAGCGGAGGAGACGGGCATCCTCGACGCTGCGGGCGTATTGCTCCCAGGCCGATTTGACCCATAGGAAGTCCGCGAACAGGGCGGTCGCGACCTTCTCGAGCTCGTCCAGGGCTCGCCCGTTCAGCATGAAGAGGCGGTGCATGCGGGCCTGGTCCTCGTCGACCTTGCGGGCGTCCATGGCCTCGCGCAGCTCCTTGGCGGTCTCCTGCACGACCGGCACCACGCGGGCGAGCTGCTCGTAGGCGGCGTCGCGCTCCTTCTCCGCCGTGATCAGCTGCTGACGATGCTGGTCCAGCAGGCGCGCCATCGTGGCCGACTGACGGCCCCGCCGCTCGAGATCCTCGCCGACCGCCATGAAGGTCTCGAAACCCGAAAGGTCGGCGAGATCCCTCGACGACGAGAACTCGTCGGGACGCGACGGCACGAAGAAGGCCTCCTCGCCGGCCTTGGCGGCATCGCCCGACGGTTCGGAGGACAATCCGAGCACCGGATCGATCCCGTCGGAACCCTCCGGCTCGTTCGACGGCTTCTTCTTCTTCGGGCGAAGCAGCGGCCGCAGCGCATCCATGACGGAGGTCTCGAGCTCAGCGCGGGGCGAGGCGCCCTCCTCCAGCGAGACGGGCGTGCTGTTCTCCGCGCCGGACGGGTGCGAGCTGCCATAGAGCTCAGCGTTCATCTTGATGTTCTCCTGATCCGTTGCGCGAGCTTTGCCGGACGAGGAGGAAATCTTCAATCAACAGCGCAAGTTAGGGTAAAGGATCGTCGTAGATATCCTTGCTTAACGGCCGATCGCGGCGCGATGTCTCGGCGCGTTCAGATGTCGAGCCGGACGGAGACCGGCACGTGGTCGGACGGCTTCTCCATCGCGCGGGTCGCCTTGTGGATCTCGACCGATGCGAGCCGATCGGCGGCCTGGGGCGACAGGAGCAGGTGATCGATGCGGATCCCCTTGTTCCTCTGCCACGCGCCTGCCTGATAATCCCAGAAGGTGTAGAGGCCGGCCCGGTCGTCGCAGGCCCGCAACGCGTCCGTGAAGCCGAGGGCGAGGAGCTTGCGGAAGGCGGAGCGCGTCTCGGGCCGGAACAGGGCGTCGTCGAGCCAGGCCGTCGGTTCGTAGACGTCGCGCTCGTCCGGGATCACGTTATAGTCGCCGGCGAGCACGAGCGGCTCCTCGTTCCGGAGCAAGACGCTCGCGTGCCGGGCCAACCGCTCCATCCAGGCGAGCTTGTAGGGGAATTTCTCCGTCCCGACCGGATTGCCGTTCGGCAGGTAGATGGAGGCCACGCGGACCACCCCTCCCGGCGCGGACACGACCGCCTCCAGGTAGCGCGACTGGGCGTCGTCCTCGTCGCCGGGAAGACGCGGGGTGACCTCCATCGGGAGCTTCGACAGGATCGCGACCCCGTTGAAGCCCTTCTGGCCGTGAACGGCGACGTTGTAGCCGAGCGCCTCGACCTCCAGTCTCGGGAACGCCTCGTCGACGCATTTGATCTCCTGCAGGCAGATCACCTCCGGGCCGACGTCGCGCAGGAAGCCGAGCAGGTGCTCCAGCCGCTGCTTCACCGAATTGACGTTCCAGGTCGTGACCAGCATCGCGCCGCCTCCGGCGGCCCTCATCCCCGCTCCGGCTCCGCGGTGCAAGCCGGCGGGCTCAGACGGTGTCGCCGAGCGCGCCGGCGAGCCTGTCGATGAAGGTGGCCTGGCCGGGGAGGATGCGGCTTCGCGCCTCGTCCGGGACGAACCAGGCGACCCGGTCGATCTCCGGGACGGCGAGCCTCCGGCCGCTGCGGGGAGGCCAGGCGATCTCCACGAGATTGCTCCGGAGGAGCGCCGGGTCGGCATCCCCCTCCGCCGCGAACACACGGACCACCTTGCGGCTGGGCTGCACCGCCTCGCCAAGGTCGAGGAGCGGTTCCGCCGGGGCCGGGAAGCCGGTCTCCTCCGTGACCTCCCGCAACGCCGCGGCCTCCGCCTCCTCGCCCGGCTCGAACTCGCCTTTCGGGACGGACCAGGACCCCGCGTCGCGCCTCGCCCAGAACGGGCCGCCTGGATGCGCGAGGAGGAACTCCAGCCCGGATGCTGGTCGCCGGAAGAGGAGGAGGCCGGCGCTGCGGACGGGCAATGGGGCGCCCCGGAAACGAAGAAGCCCGCTCTCGCGAGCGGGCTTCGATCAGGCCAGGTTCCCGGCAGAAGATCAGTCGACGACGTCGATGGTCGCGACCTCCCGGCCCTTCATGCCCTGCGTGACGCCGATCTGCACGCGCTGGCCTTCCTGGAGGTCGGCGAGGCGCGCCCGCTCGAGGGCCGAGCGGTGGACAAACACGTCACGCCCGCCATCGTCCGGAGCGATGAAGCCGAACCCCTTGGCGGGATTGTACCATTTCACGATGCCCGTGATGTTCTCCACCGGGCCGGTTTCGCGCGGCGCGCTGGGATAGGAGGACCGGCGCTGGCCGCCACCATAATCGCCGCCGCCGCCACCTCCGCCGCCGCCGAAACGGTCGCCGCCACCATAACCACCGCCGCCGCCGCCGCCGCCGAAGCGGTCTCCGCCGCCACCGTATCCGCCGGGCCGCCGGGCCTGCCGGGGCTCGGCCGTGGAGGTGTCGACGCTCACGACTTCCGTGACCTGCGGTCCACGCTGGCCGGCCGCGACCTTGACGACGAGCTTGGTGCCAGGTTCGAGCTCCGTGTGGCCGGTGGCCTCGACCGCGCGGACATGCAGGAACGCGTCACCCGACCCGTCCGAGAGTTCGGCGAAGCCGAAGCCCTTCTCCGGGTTGAACCATTTGACCGTGGCCTCCTGCTCGGGGCCTGACGGCGCCATAGGGGGCCGCCCGCCGCCGCCCATCGGGCGCGGAGCCGCCGGCTCGTCGGGGCTTGGACCGCGATC
>CALMTJ010000219.1:1134-1374 GCA_937872715.1 uncultured Methylobacteriaceae bacterium | reverse complement strand
GCCATGGACAGGCCGAAGCTCTCGGCCGGGATCTCGAGCTCGTGCAGGCCGAGGTCGCGGAGGAAGCGGAAGGCCGTACCCTGCCCGACCGCCCGGACGAGGTTCGTGGCCGGGACGTTGCGGCTGTTGGCGAGCGCCTGGCGGGGCAGCATCGGGCCGAGGAACAGCCCGTCCGCGTTGCCGATCCCGGAGGCCCCCTCCGGCAGGTCGGCCAGGACGTCGCTCGTCCTGAGCAGCCCG
>CALMTJ010000219.1:0-1124 GCA_937872715.1 uncultured Methylobacteriaceae bacterium | reverse complement strand
GCGCCAGACCGTAGATGAAGGGCTTCAGGGTCGAACCCGGCGAGCGCAGCGCGCGGGTGAAATCGATCGCGCCGCCACGGCGGTCGCGGTAATCGGCCGAGCCGATCGCCGCCAGCACGCGACGGGTGCGCCGCTCCACGACCATGACGGCCACCTGCGCGGCTCCGTCGCGCCGCCAGGAGGCGAGGTAGCGCCGGGCGAGCCGGGCCGTGCGGGCCTGGAGGTCCGAATCGAGCCCGGTGACGATCCGCGGGTCGGACGGGTCAGCGGGCTCGAGCTCGCCCCTCGCCCGCATCGCCTCGTAGCGCAGCACGGCGTGCAGGGCCTCCGGCCGTCGCGGAGGGCGCCCGATCCTGAGCTCGTCGAGCTGGCGGTGCGCGAGCGCGAGTTCGGGACTGGGGATCACCTCCTGCCGGCCGAGCTCCTCCAGCATCGCGTGGCCGCGCCGCGCCGCGCGGGCGAGACCGTCCGGCCGGAGCGGATTCAGGAGGGTCGGCGATTGCGGGATCGCGGACAGGAGCGCGATCTCAGCCCAGGACAGGTCGGCGACAGGCTTGTCGAGGTAGAACCGCGCCGCGTGGGCGATGCCGTGGCTCCCGTTGCCGTAGGGCACGAGCCGCAGGTAATGCCGCAGCACGGCCTCGCGGCCGTACCGGAGCGTCAGCGCGAGGCCGGTGACGGCCTCGACCGCCTTGGCCCACAGCGTCCGCGGACCGGGCCGCTGCATGCGGGCGACCTGCATGGCGATCGTGGAGGCGCCCGAGATCCGCCGCCCGGCCCGCAGGTTCTGCGTCGCGGCGCGGCCGAGCGCGAGCGGGTCGATCCCGGGATGGGAGGTGAAGCGGCGGTCCTCCAGCGCCAGCGTCGCGGCGACGACCCTCTCGGGCAGGCGCGAAGCGAGCGGCCAGTAGCCGTATTCCAGCCGGCCGTCCGTGCCGTCGCCGATCTGCGCCAGGAAGGCGCCGTTGCGGTCGTAGAGGATGGGTGTGGCGGGCGGCGACACGAGATCGGCGCGGGAGAAGATCTCGATGCCGAGCCATGCGGCAGGCACCAGTATCGTGAGTATCGCAGCGGTGGCGAGGGCGCGCCCCTTCATCCAGCCGGCTCGTTTCCGCGCCGGTTTC
>CALMTJ010000218.1:3804-4875 GCA_937872715.1 uncultured Methylobacteriaceae bacterium | reverse complement strand
GCCCAGGACGGCCGCGCAGCCCGCCAGGGCGCCCGCGCGTCCTTCCGGTGAGCGCACCGCGTCCACGAAGGACGGTCCGAACCTCCCGGCGGAGAAGCCCGCGGCCTCCGCCGCCCCGACCGTGCCGGCGGAAGCCGCTTCGCAGCCATCCGGGCCGGCCAAGGCCGCGCTCCCGTCCGACCCGGCCGCCGCCTACGCGGCGCTCGCCCGCGAGGGCGTTCTGGCCGATCCGAGGACCCTGCCGGAATGGTACCACAACGCCCGCCTCGCCGAGGCCCGCAACGACCGGCCGGCCGCGCTCAAGGCCTACGCGGCGCTGGCGCCTCTTGCAGGCGACTACGTCGACCCGCTGCTCCGCTATGCGGCGCTGCTCAAGGCCGGGGGCGGCGGACGGGACGCGGCCCGCAAGACGCTCGATGCGCTCGGCCGCGACCCCCGTTCACGGGCCGCCGCGGCCGTCGCGGGCGCTCAGGGCGAGGGTCCGGACGGCACGGCGAGGCTCGAGACGCTGGCGGCGGAGAACCCTGATTACGGCCCGGCCGCCTATCTCCTGTCCGAAGCCTATCTGGGGCGGCCCGGCGGTCCGACCCTGACGGAGCGGCGCCTCGCCTTCGACGCGCTGGACCGCGTGCTGGAGGGCGACGGAGGGCTCGCGGGCTTCTTCCTCGACCGCTCCCTGGCCGAGGCGTGGGTCGCGACGGCCAGGAAACGGCGGGACGGGATCGAGACCGGCTTCGCGGGCGCGGCTTCGCGGCCCCGTCTCGATTATGCCCGCTCGGAGAAGGGCTGGGTCGCCCATGTCCGGCTGCCGGAGCCCGGAACCCGGGTGGCGGTGCTCGTCGGCGAGCGCGGCGAGCGGGCCGCGGTGACGGCGGCGGCGGGGCTCGCCGCGGAGGTCGAGGCGCTTATCCCGGCCGCCACCCAGCGCACGACGCTTTACCTTACCTACGAGGACGCTTCCGGCCGCGAGGCCGGGCCGTTCCCGGTCGCCTTCGATCCGGCGGCCGCGCAGGCATCCGCCGCGCGCGAGACGCTGGAGCGCGAAGCAGAGGATTTGGGCAAGTCTTTTAC
>CALMTJ010000218.1:0-3794 GCA_937872715.1 uncultured Methylobacteriaceae bacterium | reverse complement strand
GCGCGGTCGCCTCCGCGACGATCGGCTTCGGCGACGAGCCGCCGCGCGACCACCTCGTCCTTCCGGGCTGCGACGGCGCGGTCTTCCCGGATGCGCGCTCGCTCCTGCGTCTTCCGGCCGGCACGAACGCCGTGCAGGTCCAGATCTCCTACGTGGACGGGACGGAGAGCCCGGTCAGGACGTTCCGGCGGCCTTGAAGGTCAGGCGGACGCGGCCGTCTGGAGGAGCTTGGCCTCGAGATCGTCCTGCGAGAACGGCTTCTGTAGGACCGGGCTGTCCCGGAAGGCCGCGTCGATCCCGCCGGCCCCGTAGCCGGTGGAGAACAGGAACGGGACGCCGCGAAGCCGGAGCGCGTCGGCAACCGGATAGATGGCGACACCAGCGAGGTTCACGTCCAGGATGGCGACATCGATCGCGTCCGCCTCGGCGAGCTTCAGGGCGTCCGGCAACCGGCCCACGGGACCCAGCACCTCGCAGCCGAGATCGAGCAGCATGTCCTCGAGCAGGAGCGCGATGGCGGCCTCGTCCTCGACCACGAGGACGCGCAGCCCGGCCAAGCCCGACGGTGCCGATGGCGGCGGCGACATGATCTGGTCCATCTGGCCCGAGTGCTGCATCAAGCCGCGCCAGGCGCGGTCATGTTCAGATGAATTGCTGCTTTCCTGCGGTCAAGCTTGCCGCGCGACAAGTTCGGGACCGGTCGCGAACACGAGGTCGCATATCGGATGTTAACCGTGTCGCTCGGAATTGACAGGAGCTGTTCAGCTTCGTTCCGTCAGAGTGGCGAGTCACCTTCGCGGGGGTCGGGATCGTCTCGTACCGGACGAATGCAGAGAGCGTGAGCGGATCGAATGAAGGCTGCGTATGCCGACCGGATGGCCGTTCAGACGGCCGAGACGCCGCGCCTGCCGATCCTGGTCGTGCTGCACCAGGAGCATTCGACGCCCGGCCGCGTCGGCCGCCTGCTCACCATCCGCGGCCACCGGCTGGACGTCAGGCGGCCATGCCTCGGTGAGGATCTCCCGCCGACCCTCGCCGGCCATGCCGGCGCGGTCGTGTTCGGCGGCCCGATGAGCGCCAACGACGACCATGACTTCGTCCGGCGCGAGATCGAGTGGGTCGGCGTCGCCTTGAGGGAGGAGAAGCCCTTCCTCGGGCTCTGTCTCGGCGCCCAGATGCTGGCCCGCCATCTCGGCGCGCGCGTCTACCCGCATGCCGAGGGACGGGCGGAGATCGGGTATTATCCCCTCGTGCCGACGCCGGAGGGCATGGCCGTGGCCGATGCCGTCGGCGCTCCCTGGCCGGGGCATGTCTACCATTGGCACCGGGAAGGGTTCGACTGCCCGCCCTGCTCGAAGACGCTGGCCACGGGAGACGATTTTCCGACCCAGGCGATCAGGGTGGGCCGGATCGCCTACGGCCTCCAGTTCCACCCGGAGGTCACCCACGCCATGATGTGCCGCTGGACGGTTCGCGGCCACGAGCGGCTGAGCCTGCCCGGCGCCCAGGACCGGTCCCGTCAGATCGAGGGCCGCTACATGCATGACGGCGCCGTCCGGCTCTGGCTCGACGCCTTCCTGGACCACTGGCTCGGCGACGTGCCGCCCGCGAGCCTCGCATCCGCCCCGGCGCATTGATCCGTCCGCGGGCCATGCGACCTTAGTCGCGCGGGAGCCCCCGAGGCTCGACAAGGCCGGTTCGCCGGGCGAGAACGCGCGCCTGCTCGGGCGTGGACCCGACATCTCGATCGGGAGGACATGATGAGGGCGCTCTTCTTGGCGGCCGCGCTCGGCGCGACCGCGCTCGCGACGGCCGCGACGGCACAATCGGTGAAGATCGGCATGACGGTGTCGAGCACGGGTCCGGCCGCGTCGCTCGGCATCCCGGAGGCCAACACCGCCAAGCTGTTCTCCAAGGACATCGGCGGGGTTCCGGTCGAGGTCGTGGTGCTGGACGACGGGTCGGATTCGACCAAGGGCGTCGCCAACACCCGCAAGCTCCTGACGGACGACAAGGTCGACGTGGTGATCGGCTCCTCGACCACGCCGGTTTCCCTCGCCATGATCGAGGTCGCGGGCGAGATGAAGGCCCCGATGATCACGCTTGCGGCGTCCGCCGCCATCATCAGCCCGATGGACGACAAGCGCCGCTGGGTGTTCAAGACGCCGCAGAACGACCGGCTGATGGCGGACGCGGTCGTCGACTACATGGCGGCCCAGAACGTCAAGACGGTCGCGTTCATCGGCTTCAACGACGCCTATGGCGACGGCTGGCTGAACGTCGTCACGCCGGCGCTCGCGGCGAAGAACATCCAGCTCGTGGGAAGCGAGCGCTATTCCCGGACGGACACGAGCGTGACCGGACCGGTGCTCAAGCTGATGGCGGCAAAGCCGGAGGCGGTCCTGATCGCGGGCTCGGGCACCCCGGCCGCGCTGCCGCAGAAGACGCTGAAGGAGCGCGGCTACGCGGGCAAGGTCTACCAGACCCACGGCGTCGCCAACGCGGACTTCCTCCGTGTGGGCGGCAAGGACGTCGAGGGGACGATCCTGCCGGCCGGCCCGGTCCTGGTCGCGTCGCAGCTGCCGGACACGAATCCGGTGAAGAAGGCCGGGCTCGAATACACGCAGCGCTACGAGGCCGTGCACGGGGCCAATTCGGCATCGACCTTCGGTGCGCATTCCAACGACGCGTTCGCGCTTCTGCAGGCCGCGCTTCCGGTCGCCATCAAGTCGGCGAAGCCCGGCACCCCCGAGTTCCGGGCCGCGTTGCGGGACGCGCTGGAAGGCGTGAAGAACGTCGTCTACAGCCAGGGCGTGGCCACGATGTCGGCCGAGGACCATGTCGGCCAGGACAAGCGGGCCCGCGTCATGGTGACGGTCGAGAACGGAGCCTGGAAGCTGCTGCCGGAGGCCGCGACGCAATAGGTCCGGTCCGCGTCCGCCCCCCGGGACGAGCGCGCCGCGGGACGCCGCGGCGCCGCCGGAGGGCGGGACTCGGTTTGCGGCCGGCCGCGGCGTCATCATACCGGCCCTGTCCGCCGTCCCGTCCCGGGCGGGCTCGGCGCCGACAGGTTACATTGTAGCGTATGAAACGGGGATCGGGCCGAATGCCGGCGCATCGCGGTCACGCGGCGCATCACCCTGCCGGGCCGCACCGGCACGTTCCGGGGGACGCGGCCAGGTTGCTGGCGCATGCGGAGGAGGTGTGCCGCCGAGACGGTCTCCAGTTCACGCCGCTCCGGCGGCGCGTGTTCGGCGAGCTCGCCTCCCATGACGGCCCGCTCGGCGCCTACGACCTCGTGGAGCGGCTCGGCCGCGAGCGCCGCATCTCCCCGCTCTCCGTCTACCGGACGCTCGACTTCCTCATCGAGGCGAAGCTGATCCACCGCATCGCGCTTCGCAACACCTACCTGCCCTGCCATCACGACCACGGCACGGACGAGACCACCGTGTTCCTGGTCTGTACGACCTGCGGGAAGGTCGACGAGCTCGCCTCCGCGACGGTCGCGGCCGGCCTGGACGGGACGGCGGCCTCCGTCGCCTTCAAGCCGGAAAGCCGGACCGTCGAGCTGGAGGGTAAGTGCGCCTCCTGCCAGGGCGTCGCCTGATGAGCATCGTCCCGGGTCGGCGCGGCGCAGGCCGGTAAGGGTTTCGTAAATCGGCATGGTTATCGAGAGCTGAACGATGCTCTCGGGGATCATCACCATGCGTACCCTTCCGGCCTGGTTCCGCCTCCATCGCGCGAAGACGGCCGCGGCCGAGCCCGCCCCACCGCCGGCCGCCGCCGCCGCGGAC
>CALMTJ010000217.1 GCA_937872715.1 uncultured Methylobacteriaceae bacterium | reverse complement strand
CGATCTGACGGACCATCGGCCGGACCACGACCATCAGGACGACCAGGGTCAGGATCGCGATCAGGCCGAGCTCCGCCCAGCGCAGGATGTCGTCCTTCGTCGGGCTCAGGAGCGAGGACAGGAGGGACCCGGTCTCGCCGGGCGCGGCGGCGGGCGCCTCGGCGAAGGGCAGGTTCACCACCTCGACCTGGTCGCCGCGCGCCGCGTCGAATCCGATCGCGGTGCGGACCAGCGCCGCCATGCGGTCGAGGTCCTCCTTCGAGCGCGGCTGGTAGGCGCCGGTCTCGCCGTTCGGGCCGCGCGCGTAGCTGCCGTCGATCAGCACGGCGACGGACAGGCGCTTCACCCGGCCGGATTGCTGGATCTCCGTCCGGGTTGTGCGGGAGATCTCGTAATTCACGACCTCCTCGTTCTTGGCCGATTGGTCCCGCCCGGCCGCGTTGGCGGTCGCGTCCTTGGCGCCCGGCAACTCGTTCGCGACGCTGACCTGGCCGTCCCGCTTGTCCGTCTGCGCGTTCTCGCCGCGCGTCTGCGTGGAGCGGACGACCCGGCCCTCCGGGTCGAAGCTCTCCTGCCGGCTCTCGACGCGGTTCGGGTCGAGCTCGGCCGCGACCTGAACCCGCGCCCGCCCGGCGCCGACGACGCCCGCGACGAGCTCCTCGACTTGGCCGCGGAGCCGCCGCTCGAGCGCGGCGCGCTTGTCGTCCTGGCCGGTCAGCGCCGCCTCCTCGCCCGTTCCGGCCGAGCCGTTCGCGAGGAGCCGCCCGCGCTCGTCCACGATCGAGACCTGATCCGGCCGCAGGCCCTCCACCGCGGAGGCGACGAGATGGCGGATCGCCCCGACCCCGTCGGAGCCGAGCTCGCCCCTGACCTTCAGCATGATGGAGGCCCGCGCCGGCTCGCGGTCGCGCTCGAACAGGCGGCGCTCGGGTAGCGCGAGGTGGACGCGCGCGTTCTGCACCCGGGCGAGGGTCCGGATGGTGCGGGCGAGCTCCCCTTCCAGAGCCCGGAGGTGGTTGATGTTCTGGACGAAGCTCGTCGTCGAGAAGGCGTCGCCCTTGTCGAAGATCTCGTAGCCGACGCCGCCACCGGACGGCAGCCCCTTGCCGGCGAGCTCCATCCGGATGCGGGCGAGGTCGGAACGCGGCACGAGGACGGTGCCGCCGTCGTCCCGGATGTCGTAGCGCGTGCCGCGGGCGTCGAGGTCGCGCGTCACGACGCCGACATCGGCGGGCGACAGCTCCGTGAACAGCACGCCCATCGCGGGCTGCGACACGCGCAGGATGACGAAGGCGAAGAAGCCGACCAGCGCCAGCGTGACCGCCCCCATGGCGGCGAGCCGGCCGGGCCCGAAACGTGTCAGGAATGGAATGACGCCGTTCACGCCAGGACCTGCCGGAATTCACCTGCGCCGGGGGGCGCTCGGCAGGAATTTCCGCCTTCCTGGTTAGCGTCGGGTTAAGCCTGCCTCATTCGGGCGGGCGGGCGGTCACTGGCGGTAATGCTGGATCCGGGTGGTGCGCAGGCCTGCGAGGCCGTGATCGTCGATCGATTGCTGCCAGGACAGGAATTCCTCGACGGTCAGCGTGTAGCGGCTGCAGGCTTCCTCGAGGCTGAGGAGACCGCCCCGGACGGCCGCCACGACCTCGGCCTTGCGGCGGATGACCCAGCGGCGGGTATTGGTGGGCGGCAGATCGGCGATGGTGAGCGGCGAACCGTCCGGCCCGATCACGTACTTCACGCGCGGTCGAAGAGACTCGGTCATCATAAGCTCACACGTACTCACGCAATACCCTTGACTTTCAGCATGGGCGTCCGCGCTTAAGATTTGCCTAAACGAATCACTCGTCTGCCATAGAAGCGCCGCAGAGTTCGTCAGCCCGGCTCCGGTCATTGCCGGGCGATGGTCTTGACCGATGCGAGCGGGACGGTCGAGCCGCCGATCGTCAGCACCGGGGAGGCGCCCGACACGTCGACGCCCGACACGGTCCCGGTGATGTCCGTCGAGACCGCGACCGCCTGGCCGGACGCGTCCGTGGCGGAGACGGACAGGCTGTAGGTCCCGTCCGCCAGGACCGCGCCGGTCGCGTCCTTGCCGTTCCAGCCGAAGACCTGGGAGCCGGCCTGGAGGGTCGTGGCCCTGGTCAGCACGGTCTTCCCGGCCGAATCCTTCACGGTGAGCGTCGCCTTGGTGGCGGCCTTCGCGGCGTTGACCGTCCAGCTCGCCGATCCGTTCGACAAGGAGGCCGAGCTGCCGTCGGCGGTGACCTCCAGCCCCACATAGCTCGCCGCGTTCGACGTCGAGGTCGCCTTCATGGCAGTCAGGATCGAGGTGAGGGTGTCGTTGCTCTTCAGCTGCTGCTCCACGCCCGCGAACTGGACGAGCTGCTGGGTGAACTGGTTCGTGTCGAGCGGATCCAGCGGGCTCTGGTTCTTCAGCTGCGTCGTGAGCAGCAGGAGGAAGTCCTGGAAGTTCCCGGCGATCTCCTTGCCGTTCGACGCCGAGCCGGCGCTCGACGTCACCTGGGTGGTGCTCGCGGCCGAGCTGATGGCGGTCGTCAAGGCGGCGCTCCGGGTTCAGATGCTGAGGTCGATCCCGGCCGGGCGGCCGGTTGGCGGGCGATGGGCGGGGCGCGCCGGCGCAGGTTCGGCCGGGCCGGACAGGCCGGTGCCGGCGGGTGACGGTCGCCACACCTGCGGCTGGCCGCCATCGTTGGGGTTCCCGCCGGTCCCGTTCCCGCCGTCGCCCCGCAGGGAGAAGGCGAGGCCGTCGGCCCCGGATTGCAGCCCGGCCTGGCCCAGCGCGCGTTCGAGCTCTCCCCGGTCGCGTATCAGGAAAGCAAGGGTCTCCGGCCGCTCCGCCGCGAGATGCGCCTTCACGTTGCCGGCCCCGTCCATGTCGAGCCTGACGTCGATCCGGCCGAGATGCTCCGGGCTCAGCCGGATCTCGAAGCGGCTCACGCCGTCCAGGCT
>CALMTJ010000216.1 GCA_937872715.1 uncultured Methylobacteriaceae bacterium | reverse complement strand
TGCTGATGCTGGTGACGGCCGACAACCTCGTGCAGATGTTCTTCGGCTGGGAGGGGGTCGGCCTCGCCTCCTACCTTCTGATCGGCTTCTGGTACGAGAAGCCGTCCGCCAACGCCGCCGCCATGAAGGCCTTCATCGTCAACCGTGTCGGCGATTTCGGCTTCGCGCTCGGCATCTTCCTGGTCTTCGTCCTGTTCAAATCCGTCGCCTTCGAGGACATCCTGCCGCGCGCGGCCGAGGTGAAGGACGCGAGCTTCCACTTCCTCGGCCGGGACTGGAACGCGGTGACGCTCGCCTGCCTGCTCCTGTTCATGGGCGCCATGGGCAAGTCGGCGCAGTTCCTGCTGCACACTTGGCTGCCCGACGCGATGGAGGGTCCGACGCCGGTCTCGGCGCTGATCCATGCCGCCACGATGGTGACGGCCGGCGTGTTCATGGTGGCGCGCCTGTCGCCGCTCTTCGACCTGTCGCCGGACGCGCTCTCGGTCGTGACCGCCATCGGCGGCACGACGGCCTTCTTCGCCGCGACCGTCGGGCTCGTGCAGAACGACATCAAGCGCGTGATCGCCTACTCGACCTGCTCGCAGCTCGGCTACATGTTCGTGGCGCTCGGGGTCGGCGCCTACGGGGCCGGCATCTTCCACCTGTTCACGCACGCCTTCTTCAAGGCGCTCCTGTTCCTCGGCGCCGGCTCCGTCATCCACGCGATGCACCACGAGCAGGACATGCGGAACATGGGCGCGCTCCGCCGTCACATCCCGTTCACGGCCGCCATGATGGCGATCGGCACGCTGGCGCTGATCGGATTCCCGGGCACGGCAGGCTACTACTCCAAGGACGCGATCATCGAGGCGGCCTACGTGTCCGACAGGCCGGGCCACGCCTTCGCGTTCCTGGCGACGGTCGTGGCCGCCTTCATGACGTCCTTCTACTCTTGGCGGCTGTTCTTCATGACCTTCGAGCAGCGCGCCCGCTGGGGCGGTGCGGCCGGCGAGCACCTCACGGCGCACGATGCGTCGAACCAGGCCGACGGCGCGCCGGGGCACCACGAGGGCGTGGCGCATGACAGCAAGGGCCACGACATCGAGCCCGCCTCGCGCTCCGACTTGGAACACGGCCACGGCCACGGCGACGGCCATCACCAGCCGCACGAGAGCCCGCTCGTGATGACGATCCCGCTGGCCGTGCTGGCGGTCGGCGCGCTCTTCTCCGGCATCGTCTTCTCGCGCTATTTCATCGGGCACGAGGCCGAGCATTTCTGGCGCGAGTCGCTGTCCGCCGGCCAGAACCACGTCTTCGAGGAGATGCACCACGCGCCGGCGCTCGTCGGCTGGCTGCCCTTCATCATGCTGGTCGCGGGCTTCCTCCTCGCGTTCTGGATGTATATCCGCAACCCGCGGCTTCCGGCCGCTTTGGCCGGGCAGCAGCCGATCCTCTACCGGTTCCTGCTCAACAAGTGGTACGTGGACGAGATCTACGACGCCGTGTTCGTGCGCGGCGCGAAATGGCTGGGCCGCTTCCTCTGGAAGCAGGGTGATGGGGCGGTCATCGACCGGCTCGGCCCGGACGGCATCTCGGCCCGCGTGGTCGACGTGACCCGGGGCGTCGTCCGGCTTCAGACCGGCTACGTCTACCATTACGCCTTCGTGATGCTGATCGGCGTCGCGGCGATCCTGTCCTGGTATCTCGTGACCGGGGGAGGGCGGTGACGATCTCTCCATCGTCTCCTGTCCTCATCCTGAGGTGCCGCGAAGCGGCCTCGAAGGACGCACCTCGTCTCGCGTGCTTCGAGGCTGGCCTGCGGCCAGCACCTCAGCATGAGGAGCGTTGTAGACCGGAAAGATCCCGCTGATGTTCGGCCTCGGCATCCTGTCCGGCTTGCTCATCGTCCCGCTGGTCGGGGCGGCCTTCATCCTGACCTTGCAGGGCGAGGACGCGCATGTGCGCTCGAACGCGCGCTCGGCGGCGCTCGCCACCACGGTCGTGACCTTCCTCCTGTCCCTCTGGGCCTGGAGCCGGTTCGACGCCTCCACCTCCGCGTTCCAGCTGACGGAGAGCCACGCCTGGCTCGCCCAGTCGATCCGCTTCAAGCTCACGGTCGACGGCTTCGCGATGCCGTTCGTCCTCCTCACGACCTTCCTGATGCCGTTCTGCATCCTGGCCTCGTGGGAGCCGATCGCGACCCGCGTAAAGGCGTATTACGTCTGCTTCCTGGTGCTCGAGACGACCATGATCGGCGTCTTCGCGGCCGGCGACCTCGTTCTCTTCTATCTGTTCTTCGAAGCCGGCCTGATGCCGATGTTCCTGATCATCGGCGTCTGGGGCGGCAAGCGGCGGGTCTATGCCGCGTTCAAGTTCTTCCTCTACACGCTGCTCGGCTCCGTCCTTATGCTGCTCGCGATCATCGCGATGTACTGGCATGCCGGCACGACGGACATCCAGGCGCTGCTCGCCCACCGGTTTCCGGCGAACATGCAGTTCTGGCTCTGGCTCGCCTTCTTCGCCTCGCTCGCCGTGAAGATGCCGATGTGGCCGGTCCATACCTGGCTGCCGGACGCCCATGTCGAGGCGCCGACCGCGGGTTCGGTCATCCTGGCCGGCATCCTCCTCAAGATGGGCGGCTACGGCTTCATCCGCTTCTCGCTTCCCATGTTCCCGGACGCGTCGCTCTACTTCCAGCCTCTCGTCTTCGCGCTCTCGGTCGTGGCGATCATCTACACTTCGCTCGTCGCGCTCATGCAGCAGGACATGAAGAAGCTTATCGCCTACTCGTCCGTGGCGCATATGGGCTTCGTCACCATGGGCCTGTTCTCCATGAACCCGCAGGGCATCCAGGGCGCGATGTTCCAGATGGTGTCGCACGGGCTGGTCTCCGGCGCCCTGTTCCTGTGCGTCGGGGTCGTCTACGACCGGATGCATACGCGCGAGATCTCCGCCTATGGCGGCCTCGTGAACCGCATGCCGCTCTACGCCGTCGCCTTCCTGATCTTCACCATGGGCAATGTCGGGCTGCCGGGCACCTCGGGCTTCGTCGGCGAGTTCCTGACCATGATGGGCGGCTTCCGGGCCAACCCCTGGGTCGGGTTCTTCTCCGCCTTCGGCGTCGTCCTGTCCGCCGCCTATGCGCTCTGGCTCTACGCCCGCATCGTCTACGGCAAGCTCGACAAGCCGCAACTCGCCGCGATGGGCGACCTCACGCCACGCGAACTCGTGACGCTGGTTCCGCTCGTGCTCCTCGTCATCTATTACGGCGTCCAGCCGGGTGCGATCCTCGACACCTTCGCACCGCCGACCGAAGGGCTGATCCGGGGCGTCGCGAGCGCCATGGCGGCCGTGAAGACGGCCGGCCTGCCGTGACGGGCGTTCCGGTTCCGCTTCTCCCCTTGGGGGAGAGGTCGAGTCGCGCGGCAGCGCGACCGGATGAGGGGTGCGCCCTCACCGTCGCCGTGGCGCGTCACCCCTCATCCGTCGCGGCTTCGCCGCGCCACCTTCTCCCGCAAGGGGAGAAGAGCCCGCGGCCAGGCCTGACGTCTCCATGAACCTCCCCTTCGCCTCCTCCGCCTTCGGGCCGGCGCTCCCCGAGATCATCCTGGCGCTCGGGGCGCTGGCCCTCGTGCTGGTCGGCGCCTGGCGGGGCGAGCGCGGGAGCGTCCTCGTCGGCACGGGCGCCTTCGCGATCCTCGCGATCGCGCTCGCGGCGGTCGCGCTGCAGCCGCCCGGCCGCACGACGACGCTCGGCGGCTCCTTCATCGGCGACGGCTTCTCCAAATACATGAAGGCGCTGGTGCTGCTCGCCTCCGGCGCGACGATCGCGCTCTCCGCCGACTATATGCGGCGCGAGCGCTTCGCCCGCTTCGAGTATCCCATCCTGATCCTGCTCTGCACGATCGGCATGATGATGATGGTGTCGGCGAACGACCTCGTCGCCCTTTATCTCGGGCTCGAGCTCCAGAGCCTCGCCGCCTACGTCATCGCGGCCATCCACCGGGACGACGCGCGCTCGACCGAGGCCGGCCTCAAGTACTTCGTCCTCGGCGCGCTCTCCTCCGGGATGCTGCTCTACGGCGCCTCCCTGGTCTACGGCTTCACCGGCACGATCTCCTTCCCGGCCATCGCCGAGACCGTGCGGGGCGAGGCGCCGATCGGCCTGATCCTCGGCATCGTGTTCGTGGCGGCGGGGGTCGCCTTCAAGATGTCGGCCGTGCCGTTCCACATGTGGACGCCGGACGTCTACGAGGGGGCGCCGACGCCCGTCACGGCCTTCTTCGCCTCCGCCCCGAAGGTCGCGGCCATTTCCATGGCGATCCGCGTCTTCATCGGCGCCTTCCCGGAGGTGCTGCATTCCTGGCAGCAGATCATCATCTTCATCTCCATCCTGTCGATGGCGCTCGGGTCCTTCGCGGCCATCGGCCAGAGGAACATCAAGCGGCTGATGGCCTATTCCTCCATCGGCAATGTCGGCTACGCGCTGATCGGCCTCGCGGCCGGGACGCCGGAGGGGATACAGGGCGTCATCGTCTACATGGCGATCTATCTCGCCATGACGCTCGGCGCCTTCGCGGTGATCCTCGGGATGCGGCGCGGCGACCGCTACGTCGAGACCGTGGACGAACTGGCCGGCATGGGATGGACGCATCCCTGGCGGGGCTTCTGCCTGCTCGCCATCATGTTCTCGCTGGCCGGCATCCCGATCATGGCCGGCTTCTTCGCGAAGCTCTACGTGTTCATGGCGGCGATCAACGCGGGCCTGTTCACCCTGGCGGTCATCGGGGTGGTCACGAGCGTGATCGGCGCCTTCTATTACATCCGCATCGTCAAGGTGATGTATTTCGACGAGCCGAGGGGCGCCTTCGAGCGCATGCCGGCCGGCGTCGAGGCCGTCCTCATCGCCTGCAGCGCCGTCGTCCTGCTGTTCTGGATTGTGCCCGCGCCCCTCGTATCGGCGGCCGAGCGGGCCGCCCGCTCGCTCTTCTGAATGGCCTTCGCGCTCGCGCCGGAAGCAGAGGCCGCCGGCTACCGCCTGTCCGCCCACGACAC
>CALMTJ010000215.1 GCA_937872715.1 uncultured Methylobacteriaceae bacterium | reverse complement strand
CTCCTGCGGGTCGGCGACGACGCGAATTACGACTTCATCTATTTCCGCTTCTGAGGCCCGGTCGCAGGGGGCTGCCCGGTCGGTGGGCGGGCCGCCGCCAGGCCGGGCAGCGATGCCGCGAAACTGATCCGGCGCCGTGCAGGCGCCCGTTGTCGAGCCGGGGCCGATCGATATATAGGCGCGCCGACAACCCGCCTCGAAGCGGCAAGGTCAGAGGGGTCACGATGGCGAAGAGGACTTCTCTCGAGATCGGCTATCGCCCGGCCGACGGCGAGCCCTTCATGAACGAGCGGCAGCGCGATTACTTCCGGAGGAAGCTGGCGGCCTGGAAGAGCGACATCCTGCGCGAATCGCAGGTGACCCTGACCTCCCTGCAGAGCGAGAACCCCAACCACCCGGACATCGCCGACCGGGCCTCCTCCGAGACGGACCGGGCGATCGAGCTCCGGGCGCGCGACCGCCAGCGCAAGCTGATCGCCAAGATCAACGCCGCCATCACCCGCATCGAGGAAGGTACCTACGGTTATTGCGAGGAGACGGGCGAGCCGATCTCGCTCCGCCGGCTGGAGGCGCGCCCCATCGCGACCCTTTCCGTCGAGGCGCAGGAGCGCCACGAGCGCAGCGAACGCGTCCACCGCGACGATTGAGCGGCTCGGCGAGGCGGTTCTCCGCCCCGCCCTCGCAAGCAGGCTCAGCCTCCGAAGCAACCCGAGGGCCGGCGCAGGGCGCTGGATTGCTTCGCGTCGCTCGCAAGGACGGAGAGGGTTCGGCCGCCGCGCTTGCCGGACCCTCCGCCCGCGGCCTAAAGCTGGTGCCATCCGGCGAACGAACCGGACGGAGGAACGCCAGATGAGCTCCATCGCCCATTCCGGCCACGTGTCGGACGCCGATGTCTCCGACACCCGCCACCGCATCCGGGCGATCGTCGGCTCCTCGTCCGGCAACCTCGTCGAGTGGTACGACTTCTACGCCTACGCGTTCACGTCGCTCTACTTCTCCTCGTCGTTCTTCTCCTTCGTGGCCGGCTCGGACCAGACCACGCAGCTCCTCTACTCGGCCTCCATCTTCGCCATCGGCTTCCTGATGCGGCCGATCGGCGGATGGCTGTTCGGCTGGATCGCCGACCGCTACGGCCGCAAGGCCTCCATGATGATCTCCGTCCTCATGATGTGCGCGGGGTCGCTCGCCATCGGCTGCCTGCCGACCTACGCGAGCGTCGGGATCGCGGCCCCGATCGGGCTCCTCCTCTGCCGCATGGTGCAGGGGCTGTCCGTCGGCGGCGAATACGGGACCTCGGCCACCTACATGAGCGAGGTGGCGCTGGCCGGGCGGCGAGGCTTCTTCGGCTCCTTCCAGTACGTCACGCTCATCGGCGGCCAGCTCCTCGCCTCGCTCGCGATCGTGCTGCTCCAGCTCGGGCTGAACGAGGCCGACATGCGCGCCTGGGGCTGGCGCGTCCCCTTCTTCATCGGGGCGGCCGCGGCCGTGATCGCCTTCTACCTACGGTCCTCGCTGACGGAGACCTCGTCTGCCGAGACGCGCTCCCGCCGGGAGGCCGGGTCGCTCGGCGCGCTGCTCCGCCGGCATCCGCGCGCCTTCCTGACGGTGATCGGCTACACGGCCGGCGGGTCGCTCATCTTCTACACGTTCACGACCTACATGCAGAAATACCTCGTGAACACGGCGCACATGCCGAATGCGACCGTCAACCTCACGATGACGGCCGTGCTCTTCACCTATATGTGCCTGCAGCCGCCCTTCGGCGCCTTGTCCGACCGGATCGGCCGCAAGACCTCCATGATGCTGTTCGGCGGGCTCGCGACCCTCGGCACGGTGCCGCTCATGTACGCGATCGGGAGCGTCACGAACCCGGTCGTCGCCTACGGGCTGATCGTGCTCGCGCTCGCCATCGTGTCCTTCTACACCTCCATCTCGGGCCTCGTGAAAGCCGAGATGTTCCCGGCCGAGGTGCGGGCGCTCGGGGTCGGGCTGTCCTACGCCATCGCCAACGCGCTCTTCGGCGGCTCGGCCGAGGCGGTCGCCCTCTGGTTCAAGGACAAGGGCGTCGAGAGCTGGTTCTTCTGGTACGTGACCGCGCTCTGCGGGGTGTCGTTCCTGACCTCGCTGACCATGCTCCAGAAGCGCCCGACCTACCTCCAGGGGCAGGGGACGGAATAGGGCTTGACGGGATGCGGAGCCCTACCTGGCCCGGATCCTGTCCGGTGCCGCGTTGACGTCGAAACCCGGCTTCACGAGCTCGTCGAGGCTGAACGGACACGTGTCCTGCGGGGCTTCGCGAGGCTCGACGCCGAACTCGTAGAGCTTATCCAACGCGAAGGGCCAGGCTTCGCGCCAGACCTCATCGAGGTCGATCAGGCGGGACATGCTCGGCGTATAGGCCCGCCTCGCATCGAGCAGGAATCCCGCCGTCTCGGACAACCAATGGCCGCTTGCCCGGGAGCCCGGATCGGCCCACGCCTTCATGAGGTGCACGAAGGCGTGGTGCAGCAAGGACGTGGTCGCCCGAAGCTCCGACTTTCCCACGTCCTGGATCTCTTCGGCCAGATGCTCGAGATCGAGCTCGTTCGACGAGAGGCGGCCGGAGACGGCCGCCCGCCGAAGGGCGGCCGCCTGCTGCTCCGCCCAGGCGTAGATGTCTTCGTCGTAGAGCGAAGCGTCCATGCGGCCATCATAGCGCCCGCGACGCGCTCCGCCAAAGCGGGAGGTGCCGGGGAGCGAGCAGACGGATAGGCACTACGGGCAGCCCGACAGGGATCGGATCCGGGCGACCGCTCCCTCGACGTCGAACTCCTCGCGGAGAAGTTCGTCGAGCCCGAAGGGACACTCCGCCGGAAAGTCCGGCGGCGCCTCGACGCCGTATTGCCGCAACGTGGCATGAGCCCTGCGCATCGCTCCGCGCCACACCTCACCCAGGTCGATCGCCTGTCGCATGCCGGGCGCGAAGGCGGCCGCAGCGTCGTCCAGGAAGCGGAGGACTTCGCCCCCCCAGCCGAGAGCCGCCCGGGAATGAGGGTCGGCCGCGAGCTTTGCCAGATGGATGAAGGCCTGCCGGATGAACGACGTCGTGGTTCGCAGCTCCGTCTTTCCCACGTCCTGGATCTCCTCGGCCAGGTTCTTGAGGTCGAGGTCGGGCGGACCACCATTCGGCACGCTCGCCGCACGCCGAAGGGCGGCCGCCTGCTGCTCCGCCCAGGCGTAGATGTCCTCGTCGTAGAGCGAAGCGTCCATGCGGCCATCATAACCCCCGCGACGCACGCCGCCAAAGCGCCTCTTGCGGGCGCGCATGCCGGCTCCCCTTGCCCCGCCGGCCGCTCCCCGGCATTCCTTTCGGGCGTGCGGAGGCGCCGGTGAGCGAGCATTACGACCAGCTGGAGACGCGCTCCGCCGACGAGCGCGAGGCCGACCTGTTCGGCCGGCTGCCGGCCGCTTTGCGGGCGGCCCTTGCCGCGCCCGCCTACCGCGAGCGCCTGGCCGGGATCGATCCCGACGCCGTCCGCGACCGGGCGGCGCTCGCCCGCCTGCCGGTGCTGCGGAAATCCGAGCTCCCGGCCCTTCAGGCGGCGGCCCCGCCCTTCGGCGGGTTCGTGCCCGGCCCGGCCTCCGGCTTCGCCCGGCTCTACACGTCGCCGGGGCCGATCTTCGAGCCGGAACCGGACGGCCCCGATCCGTGGGGCAGCGCCCGCGGGCTCCACGCGGCCGGGTTCCGGCCGGGCGACATCGTGCTCAACACGTTCAGCTACCACCTGGTGCCGGCCGGGCACCTGATGGATTCGGCCGCCCGGGCGGTCGGCTGCGTGGTGATCCCGGCCGGGCCGGGGAACACGGACGGCCAGGTCGAGCTGATCGGCGCCTACCGGCCGACCGCCTATTGCGGCACGCCCGATTTCCTGAAGATCGTGCTGGACGCGGCCGGGCGGGCCGGGATCGACGCGTCCCCGCTCCGGAAGGCGCTCGTCTCCGGCGCCGCCTTCCCGCGGAGCCTCCAGGCCGAGCTGTCCGGCCGCGGCGTCGAAGCCTTTCAGGCCTACGCGACGGCCGATCTCGGGATCGTCGCCTACGAGAGCGAGGCGCGCGAGGGCCTCGTCGGGAACGAGGGCCTCGTCGTCGAGATCGTGCGGCCCGGGACGGGCGATCCGGTGCCGGAGGGCGAGGTCGGCGAGATCGTGGTCACCTCGCTCGATCCGCGGCATCCCTGGATCAGGCTCGCCTTGGGCGACCTCACCGCCATCCTGCCGGGCGAAAGCCCGTGCGGCCGCACCAATGTCCGGATCAGGGGCTGGCTCGGCCGCGCGGACCAGACCGCGAAGATGAAGGGAATGTTCGTCAGGCCCGAGCAGGTCGCGGCCGTCGCGGCGCGGCATCCGGGCCTCGGCCGCCTCAGGCTCGTCGTGACCCGGGAGGGCGAGGCGGACGCCATGACGCTCCGGGCGGAGGCGGAGAGCCGCGATCCGGCGCTGGCGGAGGCGCTGGCGGACAGCCTCCAGTCCGTGACGCGCCTGCGCGGCGCGGTGGAGCTCGTCCCGCCCGGCACCCTGCCGAACGACGGCCGTGTCATCGCCGACGAGCGCCCGGTCGGCTGAGGGATCCCGCGATGTCAGACAGGCTCACGACGCTCGCCAGCCCCGACCGGCCGATCGATCCGGGCGTCCGGATCGGCCATGTCCACCTCAAGGTCGCCGATCTCGACCGGGCGCTCGGCTTCTATTGCGGCGTGCTCGGCTTCGAGCTGATCCAGCGCTACGGGACGCAGGCGGCCTTCGTCTCGGCCGGCGGCTACCACCACCATATCGGGCTGAACACCTGGGAGAGCCTCGGCGGCTCGCCGCCGCCGCCCGGCTCGACCGGCCTGTTCCACACGGCGATCCTGTACCCGACCCGGGCCGCGCTGGCGGACGCGATGCGCCGCCTCGCGGCGGCCGGGATCCCGCTCGACGGCGCCTCCGACCACGGCGTCAGCGAGGCGCTCTACCTGCGCGATCCCGACCGGAACGGCGTCGAGCTCTACTGGGACCGCCCGCGCGATCTCTGGCCGCTGGAGGCCGACGGCCGCCTCGCCATGTTCACGGGGCGCCTCGACCTGGAGGATCTTCTACGAGAGGCGTGACCACGTCTCGTCGGCCAGCGCGTCTCTTTCCCTTCGCGTATCGGGAGCGACTTTAAGCGTCAACTTCGGGACCGGCGGCGTCTGCTGTGGGGTGGAAAGGGGACGCGATTTCGCGGTCCGCGACGTCGGTGCGCGGTCCTTCTCCCCTTGCGGGAGAAGGTGGCCTCCGAGTCAGCGGAGGTCGGATGAGGGGTTCACCGCACATCCGAGCCGTCGCGACGGCGGGCGCGCAACTCGCGCGCCATAATGTCCTCGGCGAGGGCTGTAGCACGCGCTGCACACGGGCGGGAGACTAGACTAGGGTCCAGTCTCCAGCCCGCACGATGTCGAGGAGCTTCCAGTTCCTTGACGTTGAGCAGGCCGAGGTCGCGCACAGCCATGGCCTCATGGCCGTGCGTCCGGGCGGTTTCCGCGAGCGACGGCGAGGGGTTCTCGTCGATCAGGAACCGCAAGGGTCAAGCATTCGGCTCCGGATAGCTCGGCCGTCCCCGTGCCGGCCGTGCCTCCGCAAAGACGAGCGCGGCGTCGAGCTGACGGTCGCTCAGCCCGTAATCGGAACGAAGCTCCGCCCGGTCGACGCCTCGGGCCAGCGCAGCCGCGACCGGCCGGACGAGCACCCGGGTTCCGCGAAACGTCGGCGCACCCGCTTGCACCTCCGGATCCTCCGCCACCTCAAACAAAGCGGCCTCGAGCCGCTCCAGGCGGACGCTCACCGCCGCGGCGACACTGGAGAGGTCGATCCGCACCGGGAGGGCGGCGTCGGGAATCTCGACCTCCCGGAGCGCGGAGATCGGCTTACCCTTGAGCTCCTCGGCCAGGCGGCGCCTCAGCTTGACCCGCGCCGCCGCACCGACGTCGCGGGCCATCAGGTGATCGGCCGCGATCAGGAACGCGCCGGCCGGGCTGACCTGCCGGCTGCGGGAGCGCTGGACGATGAAAGGGCGCCCAAAACGGCCGCGGTCGATGGCCCGATCGACGGCGGCTGCGCCCAGCCCGGAGACGTACGCGGCTTCGGCTTTCGAGAGAGCGGTCAGCACCAAAATCATTCCTCAGCCCGAGATATTTGGCCGAAGTGGGCGACATGCACAAGGGCGCGCGACCGCCCAAGCATCAGCGCAGTCTGACGGGAGAGGGAAGGGTAGTCCGGTCTGGGCTCTCTCGTGCGCCGGACGATCGAAACTCGGGCTCCGGCCGGCCGCGGTGCTCGAAATCGACACCTTCGGGCAGCTCGGGCGATCCCGGCCAGGGCGAATCGGCGCTGTCGCTCGCGCTCATTGGACGGATCCGATGTCGTTGATTTGCCTCGATTGAGGTTCGCCGTTCATCGGCGGATTCTAGCCGATTCGGCGAACTTCTCGCAGTTGATCGGCGGATCACGTTCACGGTGGAGGCCGCTGTGGATCGTCTGAACGATAAGGCGCTGGCAGACCCGCAGGCCTGGAGCGAGGCGGTCGCGCGGGAGGCGGTCATCCGGCCGCTCGCCTCGGCCACCTCGCTGACCCGTGGCGACGTCGCGCTCGCCTGCCGAGCGCTCGGTCTGCGCCGAACCCGTCTCTATGAACTGCTGGACCGCTATCGAGCCCGGCCCGTGACAAGCACGCTGCTGTGCGGCACATGTCGATCCAGCGCTGGCTGAAGAGGCCGTGACGGGCGGCGAGCACGCGATCGCCGGGCGAGAGCGTGTTCGAGATGGCCGTCTCCCAGCCGCCCGTGCCGCTTCCGGGAAAAACGAAGACCTCGGCCTGCCCGCTCTTCACCACCCTCCGAACCCCTTCGAGCGCGGGGCGGAGAATCTCCCCGAACGCCGGCGAGCGGTGGTCCAGGGTCGGCATGTCCACGGCCTTGCGCAGCACCTCCGGGATGTTAGTCGGACCGGGAATGAACACGGGGTTCTGCGCATGCATGGCGGCCTGTCCTCGTGGGAACGGTGTTTCGGCGGGGTCAATGCTCCTGGCCTGTCCAGGATGTTGGATCGTTGGTCGCTCGGAACCGCCGCCGCAGGTCGAACCCGTTCGAGCGACCCGTTCATAGCCGCCCGATGAAGTACACCAAAACGCGTGCGCGGACTCACATTCGTTTTCCCGCGCCGGCTGACAGATCCAGGATCAGCTTGAGACGCGCCTTCGACGCGTTCAGGCCCTCGTAGCCGTCGACGATGAAACCTTCCTGGATCAGGTCGAGCATCGCGTATTTCGGGTCGAAACCATCTCGGACGAAGCCTGCCGCGCAGCGCGACGAGACCACCACGGGAACCCGTCCGATCCATCGCGTCCTCAAGACATCCCGCAGGGCGGCGCTCATCCCTCCCGGTCCACAACCCGCGACGACCAGTCCATCGACATCCGCGGGCGCTGGCAGGTGCGCCAGCGCGCCGAACGTGTGGGAAACGACCGCCACCCGCGCGCGGGAAACGTCAGGCCCGGCGTCTCGATAGATCGGGATCGGCATCGGCGGGCGGAAGAAGCGGACGCCTTCGGGAGCGATCGCGCCGACCTGCGCGGAGATGGGACCGAAGGGCTGATCGACCCCTGGATCCAGCTTGCTGACGCGCGCGATGTCGAAGAGCAAGCCGCCGAAGACGAGAACGGGCGTACCGTCCCGGCCGAGCGAGGCCAACACCGCGAGGGCCTGACGGAGGTGGCGGGCGCCGTCGGCCCGCGGAGACGTGGATGGATGGCTCGCCGCCGTCACGACCCAGGGTCGCTCGCGCGGCAGCAGCAGCGCGGCCGCGTAGGCCGCCTCCTCCAGCGCGTCCGTGCCGCAGCACAGCACGAAGCCGCGGCTGTCCTGGTCACGCCTGATAGCCTCCCTGGCCGCAAGGATCTCGTCGAAAGACAGGTCGCTGCTGTCCTTCAGCGCGATGTCGACGGCGCCGATATCCTGCCCGGCGAGCATCACGAGATCGGCGGCCGATAGCCGCCCGGTGAGTCTCGTCTCGTCGTAGCGTTCGGTGATGGTGCCACCGAGATTGAGGATCGTCGGCCACCCCCGCACCGGCCTCATCGGGCCTGCTCACGGGCAGGGCCGCGCGCCAGCTCGTTCCACGCGATCGATGCGAGGCGGCGGGCGACCAGTCGACTGACGTCGAGGAGACGGCGCCCGTTCGCGCGTGCACGGATCAGCGGAAGCTCCGTGCAGGCGAGCACCACGACCTCGCTCCTGAGCCGCTGGAGAACGCGTTCGAAACGCTCCTCGATCGCGTGTGTCGAGCCACCTGCCGTCTTCACATCGTAGATGATGGCGTGGAGATCGGCTCTCGTTCCCGCGTCGATCTCCTCGAGGCGAAGGCGCTTCGCCAGCGGCGCGTAGTGGGAACGCGGGCCGAGCTCAATGACGGGCGCGGCGCCCAGCAACGCGACATCCTCGACGCCCTCCTGCGACAACTGATCGAGCAGGACGTCGGCGAAGGCGACGAGGCGAGCAGGAAGCCGCATCTCGTCGAGCTGCGGTTGAAACAGGTTGAGGGTGTTGCACGCGATGGCGAATACGTCGACTTGCCCCGAGAGGGCCGTCGCGACCTCCGCCAGCCTCGGCCAGACGAGGTGCAGGTTTCTCTCCAGCTCCATCGAGAGCCCGAGAAGCGGATCGGAGACGATGACGACGTGCGGCGCATCGAGATCGCCCCTGAACGCCGCGCCGACGAGGGAACGCGTTTCGCTCAGCAGCTTGCTCCACAAATCCAGCCCGGCCTCAGGACCGGACCCCGTCACGATACCAACGCGCGCCATCTCGCGGGCTCACCTCGACACTGTCGCGTGGCAGCCTAGACGCGCCCGTCCGGCCGTGCAATAGTGTGATCACAAATCTCGGAATTCAAATGAGGCAGGCGGCGTGCATCGTGGGGATCGGGCGGACGGCCTTCGCCAAGCGAGGCGGTTTCGCCTCGCGCTCAGAACTCGATTTGGCCGCTGAGGCGATCCGCGCCGCCGTGGCGGACGCGGGCCTGGACCTCGCCGCGATCGACGGCCTGGTCACCTATGCTAACGAAATGCCCGGAGAAGACGCCTACGGGGCGGCTCTGCTCCAGGTCGTTCTCGGCCTGCCGCAACTGCGGCACGCCTCCGTCGTCTACACATCGGGCGGCGGGGGCGGTTGTGGAGCCATCGCGCTCGCGGCGTCGGCGGTCGAGAGCGGACGCGCCGCCAACGTCGCCGTGTTCAGGTCGCTCGTGCAATCAGGGCAGCGCTACGGCCGGTATAATCCGCAGCGCCCCTTTTACAGCTGGAGCGCCCCCTATGGCGCATTCGCGCCTCCCGTCTTCTACGCGCTCACCATGCGTCGGCACATGCATCGTTATAGCACGACGGCTGAGCAGCTCGGAGCCGTCGCCGTCACGTTCCGCGAGCACGCGAACCGGAACCCGGCGGCCCTGCTCGGGTCCCGACGCCTCACCATGGAGGACTATCTCGCGTCGCGCTTCATCGCGGAGCCCTATCGGCTGTACGACTGTTGCCTGGAAAGCGAAGGCGCGGCCGCCTTCGTCGTCACCACGCAGGAGCGGGCGCGAGACACAGCCACCCGCCCCGTCCGCATCCTCGCGGCGGAGCAGGGCTCCGGGGCGGGATGGGGCGGAGGGCCGATCGGGTGGCACAACATGCCGCTCGAAACTTACGAGACCGGGAACGTCGGAGACCTGCCGGACCGCCTGTTCGGCCGCGCCGGCGTCGCGCGGGGCGATATCGACGTTGCCCAGATCTATGATGCGTTCACCGGCATGGTGCTGGTCGCGCTCGAGGATTACGGCTTCTGCGCGCGCGGCGAGGGCGGGCCCTTCGTCGAGGACGGCCGCATCGGGCTCGGCGGCGCTCTGCCGCTCAACACTTCGGGGGGGCATCTGTCGGAGGTGTATCTCCACGGCGCCAACCTGATTTTCGAAGCGGTGCGACAGATGCGCGGGACGTCGACCGCGCAGGTCGAGGGAGCCGAGCTCGCCTTCGTCGCGGCGGGCGGCGCACTCTCGCCGACGAGCGCCCTCATCCTGGCGCGTCCATGATGGAGGGCCGCTGGCGTTCCCCGCTCGACGCCTTGCCGGACCCGCGTCCCGGCGACCTCGACGCCCCATTCTGGCAAGGATGCGAGCGACACCGCCTCCTGTTTCCGCGCTGCAGCGGGACGAGGCGCTGGCTCCATCCGTCCCTGCCTCTCGCGGGGCCGGAGGAGGGCGATGTGGAGTGGGTCGAGGCGAGCGGGCCCGCGCTCGTCTTCACCCATGCGCGCGTTTGGTACGCCGCGCACGAGAGCGTCACGACGGCGCTGCCCTACGATGTCGTCGTTGTCCGTTTTCCGAGCTGTGGCGACGTGCGGCTGCTGTCGAACCTGATCGGTTGCGAGACGGAGGCGGTCCCGATCGAGTCGCCGGTGCGCCTGGTGTGGGGGCGGACCGAGGGAGGCCGATACGTCCCACGTTTCGCGCTCCGCCGGTCTTCGCCATGAAGCGATGCGTCCTCTGCGCCCAGGTTCAGCACGAGACGAACTCCTTCTCGCGGCAGATGACAGGGCTGAACGCGTTCCGGCAGCGCGACTACACGCTCGGCCCGGCCATTCTGGACGCATACCGGGGAACCAACACGGAGATGGCCGCCTTCATCGCCGCGGCCGAGCGCTACGGGTGGGATCTCGTTCCCCTCGTGGCGGCGGAAGCGACGCCGTCGGGTCCGGTGACGGTCGACGCCTATGCCCACTTCACCGATCTTCTGCTCGACGCCGTGGCGGAGCACGCCCCCGATGCCATCCTCCTCGCGCTGCACGGGGCCATGGCGGCGGAAAACGAACCCGATGCCGATGGGGTTTTGGCGAGCCGGTTGCGGGCCGCGCTGCCACCCTCGGCCGCGCTGGTGGTGTCGCTCGACATGCACGCCAATGTGAGCGATCGCCTCGCCGGCGCGGCGGACGCGATCGTCACCTACCGCACTTATCCCCACCAGGATCTCGCCGAAACGGGAGACCGGGCCGCCGTCCTGCTCGAACGTGCGTTCAGCACCGGATCGCGGCCGACGTCTCGGGTCTGGCGTCTGCCGCTGCTCGACGGTTGCGACAACGGACGCAGCGGCGGGACCGTGATGCCACGCCTCCTGGATCACGCACGATCGGCGGAGCGCGGCGATATCTGGTCTCTTTCGGTCTTTCCGGGGTTCGCATGGGCGGACGCGGCGCATGCGGGTCCTTCGGTGGTCGTCTCCGGGCAGGGGATTGGGCGCGAGCCGCCCGATGTCGTGCGGCGCCTGCTCAGCGAGATCTGGCGGACGCGGGACATGCGCTCCATTGCGGTGCGCACGCCGGAGGAGGCCGTCGATCGCGCGATCGCCATCGCGCGGCAGGGAGGGCACGCCGTGCTGGCCGACTTCGCCGACAATCCCGGCGGAGGCGGCTACGGAGACGGGACTGCCTTGCTCGCCCTGCTCATCCGAGCGGGCCAACGGGCGGCATGCGCGCCGATCTGGGATCCCGAGGCCGCCGCCAGGGCCGCCGCGGGCGGCGTCGGAAGCCGCCTCCGCCTCGAGTTCGGCGGCAAGACGGACGCGCGTTTTGGGGGAGGCCCACTGTCGGCCGACGTCGAGGTGATCGGTCTCGGCGACGGGCGCTTCGTCTGCGAAGGGCCGATGTGGCGCGGGCGCGCGATCGAGATCGGTCCCGTGGCGACGCTCCGGATCGGCACCGTCGACGTCCTCGTCGCATCGCGCCGCATGCAGGTGACCGAGCCGGCCTATTTCCGCTGCGGCGGCATCGAGCCGACCGATCACGGCATCCTGCTGCTCAAATCGCACCAGCACTTCCGCGCCGCCTTCGAGCCGATCGCGGACGAAATCCTCTATCCCGACGCTGGAGGCCTCGTCTCCTTCGACTATCGCGCCCTGCCGTATCGGCGGGTTCGGCGGCCCATCTGGCCGCTCGACGACGTGGACTCTTTCAATGTCGACCTTCTGACGTGAATTCCCAGTTCCGACCGAGGCGACTGAAGACGATGGCGATGGCGACGAAAGCAGTCGCGAGCACGACATAGATCTCGAGAGGATGGCCGCGCCAGCGCAGATCCGCCACCGCCGCCCTGCCCCCTCCGACCAGGTCGACGAGGCCGATCAGCACCACGAGCGACGTGTCCTTGAGAACGCCCACGGTCGTATTGACGATGGCTGGAATGCTGCGGCGGAGCGCCTGCGGCAGGACCACGGTCCGAAGCGTCAGCGAGCGGCTCATCCCCAGCGCCGCGGCGGCCCGGTACTGCTCGAGCGAGACGGTGAGAAGGCCACCCCGCACCGCTTCCGCGTAGTATGCCGCGTTGAACAGGCCGATCCCGAGCACGGCGCGCAACAGCTTGTCCACCGTCCAGCCGTTCGGCAGCAGGAGCGGCAACAGGAAGGAGATGGCGATCAGGATGGCGACGAGCGGCAGGGCGCGCACCGTCTCGACATAGGCCGACGCCGCGCTCCTCACGATCGGCAGGGTCGACTGCCGTCCCAACGCCAGCAGGATGCCTGCCGGTATGCCGACCGCGGCCGCGCCGAGAATGAGCAGCACGGTCAGGGCGAGACCTCCCCAGCGATCGGTCGAGACCGGGGACAGCACGCCGGCCCCACTCATCAGCAGCGGCATGGCCGCGGCGATGACGAACGTGGCCGCGAGCAGCGGACGCACGCGGGACACCGTCCTCCACCACAGCGCCGTCAGGAGCGCCGCGAGCGCGATCACGGCGGTTGGCCGCCAGAGCTCGCCCGGCGGGTAGAGGCCGAACAGCAGGAGCGACGATTTCTCCCGCACGAGAGCCCAGCAGGCTCCCGTCCCACCCTCGCACGCTCGCGGATCGAGCGGGCCGAACGTCGCGTCGAAGACCGCCCAGCGCAGGACGATGACGCCGACGCCGAGGGCGATCAGTCCGATCGTCCAGGGCGCCGCGCGCTTCGCCCACGACCCTCGCTTGCGTTCAGGCATGGCGCGACAGGTAGGGCGCGAGCAGCCGCAAGCCGAAGACGATGGAGAGGTTCAAGGCGAGATAGGCCGCGGCGAAGAGCGAGACAATGACGAGAACCTGACTCGTCTGCCCGAGAATGGTGGCCCCGACCGAAACGAGGTCAGCATAGCCGACCGCAACGCCGAGGGCGGTCCCCTTCACGATATCGAGGTAGAGGCTGGTGGCTGGAGGAAGGAGCACCCGAAAGGCCTGCGGCGCGACGATGAGACGAAGAACCTGCCAGCGCCGCAAGCCGAGCGAGAGGGCGGCTTCCGTCTGGCCCAGACTGACGCCTTCGACGGCGCCGCGGACCAGCTCGGCCATGAACGCGGAGGCGGAAACGCCCACCGCCGCCACCACGGCGAAGAACTCGGCACTGAGCGCGTACCCACCTTCGACCTGGAAGCCCACGCGTCGCGGCACGCTCAACGAAACGCCGGTCGCGCCGCAGAGCAGGAGCGACAAGGATGCGAGGAGTGCGGCGAGCATCCAGAACCGGGGGAGCCGCCGCCAAGCGAGGATCACCAGAACAGCGACAGAGGCGGAGAGCATGGCCGCCGACCAGGGCGGCACGTCCGCGATCTCCGGCAGATAGACTCCCCTGCTCGTCCACAGGATGCCGAGGCGGTCCGGGCTGGCGCCCCTCGGCCCCGGAAGCTGCGCCAGAACCCCATAGATCGCGAACATGATGATGAGCACGGGCGCGCCGCGGACGATGTCGACGAGCCCTCCGGACATCCGCCGCATGAGGCGGTCCCGCGACAATCGCCAAATGCCCCATGCGACACCGAGGGTGGTGGCGACGAAGATGCTGGCGACCGCGGCTCGGACGGTGTTGACGAGGCCGACCAGAAGCGCTCGGCCGTAGCTGTCGCTTTGCGTGTACGCGATCGGAGTCTCGCCGATGTCGAAGCCCGCGGGTTGGGAAAGGAGGCCGGGGTCGTGACGGATCCCGAGGCGGGCCAGGTTTGTGAGGAGAGTTCCGGTCGCGAGCGAGACGACAACGACCAGAACCGCGACAAACAATGCCTGCGACACGAAGGCCCGCCGCGCGGAGGTCGGCCAGAGCGCATCGAGTTCGCGGACCGCCGTCCTCGCGCGCCGGCCGGAGCGAACCCGTTTGCTCGGACGGGCCGCGAGCTCGGGGGACGTCTCGGCGACGGCGGTCACCAAGCGCGCCTCAGCCGCCGCTCAAGGGCGGCGAATAGAGCAGGCCGCCGTTCTGGCGGAGCCCCGTCAGACCGCGATCCAGCTTGAATGGCGATTGCTTTCCCAGCGACCGCTCGAAGACCTCGCCGAAGTTGCCGACCGCCTTGACCATCTGCACGAACCAGTCCTCGCTGAGGCCGAGGCGCTTCCCGTTTCCGGGAGTCACGCCGAGAACGGTCTTGGTGTAGCCGTCGAGGCTGTCATCCTTCACCTTCTGGGCGACGACCGCGCCGTCTTCGCCGGCGTTTTCGACGATC
>CALMTJ010000214.1:474-12811 GCA_937872715.1 uncultured Methylobacteriaceae bacterium | reverse complement strand
CCGCCCGGCACCGGCAAGACCGCAGCTCCCGTGTTCCGCGAATTCGCCTCCAACCCGCCCTGCCTCATGCCTGCACCCCTGCCCGGCGACGCCCCCTACACCGTACGCACCTGCCGACGGCCCGCCGGCGGCGGGACGGTTCCCCCGAGCCATCCCCGCTTGTGGCCGGCGCCCACGCGGGCTAGGCCCGTCCGCGATGGCTGATCCCTACCCGGACCTCGCGCTGGTCCACCCCGTCCAGCAGCCGCCCGCCTACGGACAGGCGGTTGAGATCGCCCCCGGCATCCGGTGGGCCCGCCTGCCCCTGCCGTTCCGGCTCGACCACGTCAACATCTACCTGATCGAGGACGAGGGCGGGGTCGCGGTGATCGATACCGGCCTCGACAGCCGCGCCTGCCGGGACACCTGGCACCGGCTCCTCGCCGGCCCGCTGGCCGGGCAGCGGCTCACGCGCCTCCTCGTCACCCCTTGCCCCCCGGACCATGTCGGGCTGGCGAAATGGCTCGCCGACCGAACCGGCCTGACGCTCGAGACGAGCGAGACCGAGTACCTGATCGCGCTCGTGATCCATCTCGACCCGGACGCCCTGGAAAGCGAGACCTACAGGGCGTTCTACGAGGATCGCGGGCTCGACGACGAGACGACGGGGGCCGTGATGTCGCGCGGCCACGACTACCTCCGCATGGTGTCCGGCCTCCCGTCCACCTTCCGGCGCATCATCGCCGGGGAGAGGCTGCGCATCGGCGGGCGCGACTTCGCCGTCCTGACGGGCGGCGGCCATTCGCCGGAGCAGATCATGCTGCTCTGCGAGAAGGACGGCATCTTCCTGTCGGCCGACCAGGTCCTGCCCCGCATCTCGCCGAATGTCGGCGTCTTCGCCCGCGACCCGGAAGGGGACCCGCTCGGCATCTTCCTCCGCTCGCTCCGGACGGTGAAGCGGCGGGTCGACCGAGACGTGCTGGTCCTGCCCGGTCACGACCTTCCGTTCCGGGGCCTCCACGAGAGGATCGACGGGATGCTGCGCCATCACGAGGAACGCTGCCTCGCGATCGAGGAGGCGTGCCGGGGAGAGCCGCGTTCGGCCGCCGAGCTCGTGCCGATGATCTTCCGCCGCCCGCTCGACCCGCACCAGACCGGGTTCGCCTTCGGCGAGACGCTCGCGCACGTGAACTACCTCCTGCGCCGCGGCCGTCTCCGCCCGGACGAGGGACGGGACGGCGTGCAGCGGGTCGTGACCTGAATTCGGCGCGATCGAGGACGCGATGAGCATCGGTGACGTCACCTCCGGACCGATCGGCGCATCCCACCCGCCGGCCGACGCGGCGGCGCTCGGGCGCCTCGCGGACGTCGCCGTGCGGGTCGGGCTCGGCCTCCGGCCGGGCCAGGAGCTCGTGATGACGGCCCCGCTCGACGCGCTGCCGCTCGCCCGCGCGATCACCGAATGCGCCTACCGGGCCGGCGCCTCGCTCGTGACCACGCTCTACACGGACGAGCTCGCGGCGCTGCTGCGCTTCACCCACGCGCCGGACGAGGCCTTCGACCGCGCGGCCGGCTGGCTCTACGACGGCATGGCGGCGGCCTTCCGGTCCGGCGCCGCCCGGCTCGCGATCGCGGGCGACGACCCGTCCCTCCTGACCGGCCAGGATCCCGGGAAGGTCGGCCGGGCCAACCGGGCGCGCTCGGAGGCCTACGTGCCGGCGCTCGAGCTGATCGCGGGTTTCGCCACCAACTGGACCATCGTGTCGGCCGCAACCCCGGCCTGGGCGCGGGCGGTCTTCCCGGGCGAGCCGGATTCCGCCGCCGTTCCCAAGCTGTGGGAGGCGATCCTCGCGGCGTCCCGCGTGGACCGGGACGATCCCGTCGCCGAATGGGCGCGCCACAACGGCGAGCTCCGTGCCCGCACCGAGATCCTGAACACCAGGCGATTCGCGGCGCTCCGCTTCCGCGGTCCGGGAACGGACCTCACGGTCGGCCTCGCGGACGATCACGAATGGCATGGCGGCGCGACGACGGCCGGCAACGGCATCGTCTGCAACGCCAACATCCCGACGGAGGAGGTCTTCACCACGCCGCACCGGCTGCGCGTCTCCGGCCACGTCACCTCGACCAAGCCGCTCGCCTACCAGGGAACGGTGATCGAGGAGATCCGCGTCACCTTCGCGGCCGGGCGAATCACGGAGGCGACGGCCCGCGCGGGCGCGGAGGTGCTGCGGCGCGTGCTCGACACGGACGAGGGCGCCCGGCGCCTCGGCGAGGTGGCGCTGGTGCCGCATTCCTCGCCGATCTCGCGATCGGGGCTGCTCTTCTACAACACGCTCTTCGACGAGAACGCGTCGAGCCATATCGCGCTCGGCCAGGCCTATTCCAAATGCGTCCGGGGCGGCCTCGGGATGGACGAGCCGGCCCTCGTCGAGCGGGGCTGCAACCGCAGCCTCATCCATATCGACTGGATGATCGGCTCCGGCGCGGTCGACGTGGACGGCATCTCGCCGGACGGCGGCAGCGAGCCGGTCATGCGCGACGGCGAATGGGCGCGGTGATTCGGACACCATCGGCCGGCGGCAGGCCGGGGAAGGCGTCGCGGACCCTTGCGCTTCCAGGATTCCGGGAGTCCGCCCGGCCTGTCCGGTTGTTACCGCGCGCTCAGGCGCACCCGGCGTTCGGGTGTTGCAGCCTTGCACCAGACACTCGGACCGAAGAGGAGTAGAGGGTCTCTACCTTTCTCGGAGAACCTGCCGATGCGCTCCTTCCTCCTGTCCACCGTCGCACTGGCCGGCCTCACCGTCGGCGCCGCGGCCGCCGACCTCCCGTCCCGCCGGGCTCCCGTCCCCTACGTGGCGGTCCCGGTCTTCACCTGGACCGGCTTCTACATCGGCGCGAATGTCGGCGGCGGCGTCGGGCGGTTCGACAACCGCTACTTCGACGCCCCGGCCGGCGGCGGCGTGGCGGCCGGCACCCGTCCGGCGCGCATCCGGGACAACACCACAGGATTCATCGGCGGCGGCCAGATCGGCTACAACTACCAGATCGGCGGCTTCGTCCTCGGCGTCGAGGCCGATGCGGATTACACGGATTTCCGCCGCACCCGCACGGTGACGACGGCCACGCTGGCGGGCCCCCAGGCGAACACGGTCCGCAACGAGCTCAACTACCTCGGCACGGTGCGTGGCCGCGTCGGCTACAGCTTCGACCGCCTGCTCGTGTACGGGACCGGCGGCTTCGCCTTCGGCGACGTCTTCAGCCGGACGACGTTCTTCACCCCGGCGGGTGCGGTCGCGTCGGCCAGCGCGCGGTCCACGACGGAGACGGGCTGGGTGGCGGGCGGCGGCGTCGAGTACGCGATCCCGACCGACAGCTTCCTCAACTTCCTGAACTTCTTCTCGACCAGCGCCGTGACGATCAAGGCCGAGTACCTGCACTACGACCTCGGCTCGCAGCGCGCGAGCCTCCTCACCGCCGCCGGCGCGACCGCCTACACGACCCGCGTCCGCACCGACGGCGACATCGGCCGCATCGGCGTGAACTACAAGTTCTAGTCTCCGCCGCTCTCACGCTATCAGAAGGGGTCGCCGATCCTCGGGTCGGTGGCCCCTTCTATTTGGATGTCGTGCACGACCCATTCCGCTTCCGGATATCTGCAGCCGACGCGCGACTGTGACCCCTTCGCATCAGACCTGTGGCCGAACTCGTGTTAGTCACGCCTATTCTCTCGTCGAGGATGCCTGAAATGCGCGCTTTCCTGCTCTCCACCGTCGCACTGGCCGGCCTCACCGCAGGTGCCGTCGCGGCCGACCTCCCGTCCCGCCGGGCTCCCGTGCCTTACGTCGCCGTTCCGGTCTTCACCTGGACCGGGTTTTACCTCGGCGTGAACGTCGGCGGAGGAGTCGCCCGTTACAACACCATCAACTCTAATGCCGCCATCGCGGGCGTAGTAGGAGCGGGCGTTCCGGGCAACATCCGCACGACCGGCTCCGGCTTCACGGGCGGCGGCCAGGTCGGTTACAATTATCAGATCGGCAGCTTCGTGGTCGGTATCGAGGCTGATGCGGCCTACACGGGATTCGGCCGCACTCGAACCGTGGGCTTCGCAGGCCTGAACTATCAAGTCCGTGACAACCTCGGCTACCTCGGCACTGTACGGGGCCGGGTGGGCTACGCCTTCGACCGCCTCATGGTCTACGGCACGGGTGGCTTCGCCTACGGCGACCTGTTCGGCCGCGAGAACATCTTCACGCCCGGCGGCGCCTTCGTGGGCGGCGGTGCAAGGTCGACGACCGCGACCGGCTGGGCGGCCGGCGGCGGCCTTGAGTACGCGATCCCGACCGACAGCTTCCTGAATTTCCTCAACTTCTTCTCGACCAGCGCGGTCACGATAAAGGCCGAGTACCTTCACTACGATCTGGGTGACACGCGTTACGGCGTCTTCTCTGGCCCCGTAAACGTGTTCAACGCCCGTGTACGAACGGATGGCGACATCGGCCGCATCGGCGTGAACTACAAGTTCTAGTCCCCGTCTTCGTCACCGACGGCATCAGGGCCGCCGACCCCAGGGTCGGCGGCCTTTCTCGTTCCGGAAGGCCGCCGCCACGAGATCCGGGACGCGAGTGCCGCGTCCGGATCAGGAAGGCGCGTCCGTTACTGCGCGGTCGCGAAGCTGATCGTCTGGACGGCGCGCTTGGTGCGGTTCTCCGGCCAGGCGCCGGCCTGCATCGGCTTCTTGCCCGCATACACCATCGTGCCTTCGCCCTTGCGGAGGAGGACGGCGCCGCGCTTCGTCTTCACCTCGACCTCGCCGTCGAGCACGAGCACGCCGTAGCCGCCGTCGATCTGGCCGCCCCATACCGTCGTGCCCCGGACGCCGAGCGTGCCGACCGCGGTCTGGATCACGACGTTCCCGCCGTTCGGGTCCTCGACCTTTCCGCCGACGAACAGGAAGGCGCCCTGGGCGACCTTCACCGTCATGGCGCCGCCCGTCTTGCCGGGCTGGTAGACGAAATCGTCCACCGTGAGCTTGCCCTTTTCGCCGAGCGTCAGGACTGTGCCGTCCTCGAGCTTGGCCTCCAGCCGCGCGCCGGAGCCGGTGCGCATCTGGTCCTTGAAGAAGACGGGGCCGGTCGCGGACAGGTCGCGCGTCTTGCCGGCCTGCGTCGCGACCGCGCTTTCCTGGACTTTCTCGACGGCGCCGATCGCGCTCGTTTCCGCGCGGGCGAAGGACACGGAGGCGAGGAGCAGGGCGGCTCCGAGCGGGATGGGCGTAAGTCTCTGCTGGATCATGACGTCGTTCCTCTGGGCCGCCATGGCGGATCGGCCATGCTGCGTCCAGGATGTCACCGGCGGCTTAAGGATCCGTCCCTGCCCAAGGCGGCCTGCACGCGGGCGCGGCCGCCCGCCGTTAAGCATCCTTGAGTTTCGGCGTGCCAGTCTGCCCGGCATAGACCAGAGTCCGCCGCGTGACATTCCCCGTTCCGACAGCCGCCCTCCTCGCCACCTGCGTGCTGATGACCGCCATGGCGGCCAAGCACTTCCTGGCCGATTTCGTCCTGCAGACCGACTGGATGGCGCGGGGAAAGGAGCGCGTGGACGGGTGGGTCCTCCCGCTCGCCGCCCATGCCGGCATCCACGCCCTCGGCACGCTCCTCGTCGCGCTCGCCGTGAGGCCGACCCTGTGGTGGCTCGCGCTCGTGGACTTCCTGGTTCACGGCCTCGTCGATCGCGGCAAGGCGCTCACCTCGCAGCGGGCCCGGTGGCAGGTCACGGATGCGCGGTTCTGGTGGCTCCTCGGCTTCGACCAGCTCCTGCATCAGCTGACGAATATCGGGCTCGTGGCGGCGCTCCTCCTGCCCTGAACCGCCCGCCTCAGGCCGCCATGCGGGTCGAGCGCTCGCCCGCCCGGATGCGGCGGGCATGCAGGGCGAGGATCGGATCGGCGGGATCGGCCTCGTGGAGGCGGAGGAGATCGGCCGCGCCCGATTCGTCGCCCGCGACCATGCGGGCGAACGCGTCCAGATAGGCGGCGTCCGAGGAATCCACGCCGCTCACGGGCTCGAAGACGTCCACCCCGACCGACTTCCCCTTCAGCATCAGCGTGCCGACCGGCCTGAACGCTTGGACCCCGACCTGCTCGACCGTCGCCCGGGAGACGCAGATGCGGGTGCCGAGCGCCTTGTTGGCGGCCTCGAGCCGGGCGGCCGTGTTGATGGCGTCGCCGTGGGCCGTGTAGTCGAACCGCCGCGAGCCGCCGAAATTTCCGACGACCGCCCGGCCCGTGTTGACGCCGATGCGCGTGACCCCGAACGGCACCCCCGCGAGCCTCTGCGCCCGTCTGAACTCCTCCGCGAAGGCGTCGATCGCCAGGGCGGCCGCGACCGCCCGGCCGGCATGGTCGGGCTGGTCGAGGGGCGCGTTGAACATGACGTGCATCGCGTCGCCGACCATCTTGTCGACCGTGCCGCCATGCTCCATCGCGATCCGGCACAGCCCGTCGAGATAGCCGTTCAGGAGGTGCACCAGCGCTTCCGCGCCGGCCGTCTCCGTCAGGCTCGTGAAGCCTTCGAGATCGGTGAACAGGAAGGTCATCTCGCGGCTCTCGCCGCCGAGCTTCAGCCGTCCCGGATCGCTCGCCAGCGCGGCGACGAGATCGGGCGAGAGGTAGTGGGTGAAGGCGGCCCGCAGCCGCTGCGAGGCCCGATCCGTGCCGGCGTAGCGGGCGAGGCTCGCGCCCGAGAACACGGCCCCGACCGCGAGCGCCGCGAAGGTCGGGTCGATCAGGAGCCCCGGGCCGGAGAACGCCGCGAGGCAGCCGAACCAAAGGCCCGGCAGCGCGGCCCCGACCAGAGCCGTCGTGACCCGCAGGGACGCGAGCGCGGTCGAGACGGCGATGCCGGCCGCGAGCAGGCAGGAAACGAGCAGTTCGAGCCCGGGCGCCCAGGCCGGTCTCGTCAGGACATGCCCGCTCAGCGCCTGTTCCAGCACGCCCGCATGGAGGTTCACGCCCGGCTCGAACGGCGTCATCGGCGTCGGGCGAAGGTCGGACAGGCCGACGGCGCTCGTCCCGACGAGCACGGCCCGGCCCTCCACCTGCGGGCGCACCCGCTCCCGTTCGGCCCCGTCGAGGATGCGCCAGGCCGGCACGGTCGGCGTCGAGCGTGGCGCGGGATGGTGGAGCCAGAGCGACCCGGACGGGTCGAGCGGAAGATCCGTCTCGCCGACCCGCACGGTATAGCCGGTCAGGGTGTCGCCGTTGCGTTCCGCCCGGACCTTGATCGTGTCCTCGTCCGCCATCACCCGCAGGGCGTCGAGCGCGAGCGAGGGCACGAGATGCGGGCCGGCGCTCATCAGGAGCGGCAGTCGCCGGATGATCTCGTCGCTGCCGGCCGAGATGGTGAAGCTGCCGTGCCCGGCCGCGGCCTCGTCGAGCGCCGGGAGGTTCGGCACGGCGCCCTCGAAGCGCTGGACGGACCCGCGCGGGTCGCCGCCGATGGACGCCATCGTGGTGAAGGCGGCGGGCGCGCGCCCGTTCGGTGCCGCCAGCAACCCGAATCCCGCGACCACGCGGCCGCGTGAGAAGGCCTCTGCCAGGGACGCGTCGTGGTCCGGGAGCGGCGCGGCCGGAACGGGATTGCGGAGCCCGAACCGGCTCGCCCATTCCGCGAGGAGGCGCGACGGCGACGTCCGGTCGGGCTCGGAGAAGACGATGTCGAGCGCGATCACGCCCGCCCCGAGATCCTGCAGGGCACGGACGAGATCGGCCACGACGTTCCTGGGCCACGGCCATTGCCCGAACCGGGCGAGGCTCTCCTCGTCGATATCGACCACGACGGCGGGCGCCGAGGGGCGCCCGCGCGGTGCCGTGCGCTGGAAGGTGTCGAACGCGAGCAGGCGTAGCCGCTCGAGCGGCGCCGGGGCCAGCGCCCGCAGGGCGAGCAGCACCGCCAGGACCGCGAGACCCGCCAGGGCGGGCGCCGAGCGGAGGAATGCCGGACGCGACAAGCTTCACCTGCAGGGTTGCCGAGCAGCAGCCGCCACCATCGCGGCCGAACAGCGAAGATCCGGTGAAGCCGGAGACGTCCCGGGCGCCTTTCTCCCGTCTTGTCTCGGGATTAACCGGTGACGGCTATGTTGAAGGCGTCGCAGTCGCCCGGCCGCCCGGATGCTCGTTCCGCCACGCTTAGACGATCCTTCTCCGGACCATCTCCAGCTGTCCGCCGGTGCGCTCCTGTTCGCCGCGGGCGAGACCGGGTCCGCCGCCTACCTGGTCGAGAAGGGCTGCCTCGAAATATTCCTGCCGCGGCCGGAGGGCGATCTCGTCCTGGCGCGGCGCGGTCCGGGCGAGATCGTGGGCGAGATGGCGATCCTGGACCACCTCCCGCGCTCCGCCTCCGTCAGGGCCCGGGAGGAGAGCACGCTCGTCGTCGTCACGGAGGAGAACCTCGTCCACCGCATCGGCGAGACGGACCCGATCCTGCGGATGTTCCTCGGCGTCGTCCTCCAGCGCTACCGGGAAACGGTCGCGATGCTGGAAGGCATCAAAGGCGCAGGTCCCGGTGCCGCGCCGGCCGTCGCCGCCCAACCCGAATTCGCCGGAGCGCTGGAGACGCTCGTGCTGGAGCGGGAGATCCGTTCGGGGCTGGCGAGATCGGAATTCGAGCTCTTCTTTCAGCCCATCGTCCGCCTCGGGTCGGCCCGGCTCGCCGGCTTCGAAGCCCTGCTGCGCTGGCGCCATCCGGAACGCGGGCTGGTTCCGCCCATCGACTTCATCCCGGTGGCGGAATCCTGCGGCCTCATCGGCGACCTCACCGGGCGGGTGCTGGAGGAGGTGGGACGCCACTTCCCCGCCATCGCGCTGGCCGGCCTCGGCAATCCGCACGGCGTCGACGGCCCGCTCTTCATGAGCCTGAACGTGTCCGGACAGGACCTGGCCGGCTCCGCCTTCCCGGACGCGGTGGCCCAGCTCCTCGACCGCAGCGGCATCCCGGCCCGCAGCCTCAGGCTGGAGGTGACCGAGAGCGCCCTGATGAAGAACCCGGCGGAGGCCGCCAAGATGCTGGTCGCCTTCCGGGAGGCGGGGTTCGGCATCGCGATCGACGATTTCGGCACCGGCTACTCGTCCTTGAGCTATCTCGGCGCGCTCCCGGCGACGACGCTCAAGATCGATCGCGGCTTCGTCCGGACGATGCTGAGCGAGCCGACCAGCCGCCGGATCGTGCAGACCATGCTGCGCCTCGCCGAGGAGCTCGGCATCTCCGTCGTAGCGGAGGGGATCGAGGAGCCGGAGCAGGCGCAGGCCCTGATCGAGCTCGGCTGCGATTACGGCCAGGGCTACCTGTTCGGCCGCCCGACGCCGATCGACGCCACCCTGTCGGCGATCCGGGCGTGGAACGCCTGGCCGGAGGCGGCCCGGCCGGCCGCGTAGGTCAGCCGGCGTCGCTCGCCAGCTCCCCCGCGACGTTCGCGTCCGCGATCGCCCGGTCGGTCGGGTTGTGGGCGGTCGAGCCGGTCCGGAACGCGCTCACCACCAGAGGGTCGATCGCGAGGTCCGAGCCATCGATCGCCTCCGCCAGGTCGGACCGCATCCGGGGCGACCAGAACGCCACGATGTGATCCCGTATGCCGGCGATCGCCTCCTCGTCCGGGTAGGACCGGAAGAAGGTCGCGATCTGGTTCGCCATCCGGGCGAGCTTGTCGTGCGTCGAGGCGTGGCTCACCTGTCACGGCTCCTTTCCCGCTCATGCCGGCGGCGGCCGGCACTGAGGAATTGGCGCGCGGAACGGGTCCCGGCTTCCGCCGGGACGACCGGCAAGGGAAGGCGGGGGAGGTGCAGGCCGGGTGTCATTCCGCGGCGGCGCGGGAACCGGCGGTGCGCTTCAGGCGGCAAGCCTCCTCGTAGAACTTCGCCGGCCAGTCGGAGGGACGGTTCGTGCGCCTGACCTGCACGGCCGTGACCTTGTATTCGGGGCAGTTCGTCGCCCAGTCCGAGTAATCGGTCGTGATCACGTTGGCGCCGGTCTTGGCGTGGTGGAAGGTCGTGTAGACGACGCCCGGCTGCATCCGTTCCGAGATGCGCGCCTTGATGGCGATGTCGCCCGAGCGGCTTTCCAGCGCCACGAGGTCGCCGTCGACGATGCCGCGGGTCTCGGCGTCGAAGGGATGGATCTCGAGCACGTCCTCCTCGTGCCAGCGGGAGTTCTCCGTCCGGCGGGTCTGGGCGCCGACATTGTACTGGCTGAGGATGCGCCCCGTGGTGAGGATCAGCGGGAAGCGCGGCCCGGTCCTCTCCTCCGTCGCCACGAACTCGGTGATCATGAACTTGCCGAGGCCGCGGACGAAGCGGTCGATATGCATGGTCGGCGTGCCGAAAGGCGCGTCGTCGTTGCAGGGCCACTGGATGGACCCGGCCTCGTCGAGCTTCGCGTAGGAGACGCCCGCGAAGGACGGGGTCAGCGCGGCGATCTCGTCCATGATCTCGCGCGGGTGCCGGTAATTCATGGGGTAGCCGAGCGCGTTGGCGAGGAGCTGCGTCGCCTCCCAATCGGCATAGCCGCCGAGCGGCGGCATGACCTTGCGGACCCGCGAAATGCGGCGCTCGGCATTGGTGAAGGTCCCGTCCTTCTCCAGGAACGACGCCCCGGGCAGGAAGACATGCGCGTATTTCGCCGTCTCGTTCAGGAACAGGTCCTGGACGACGACGCATTCCATCGCGAGGAGGCCCGCGGTGACGTGCTGGGTGTCCGGATCCGACTGCGCCGGGTCCTCGCCCTGGATGTAGATGCCCTTGAAGCGGCCCTGCACGGCCTCGTCCAGCATGTTCGGGATGCGCAGGCCCGGCTCCGACCGGAGCGTCACGCCCCAGAGCTCGCCGAACACCTCGCGGGTCGCGTCGTCCGACACGTGCCGGTAGCCCGGCAGCTCGTGCGGGAACGAGCCCATGTCGCAGGCGCCCTGGACGTTGTTCTGCCCGCGGAGCGGGTTCACGCCGACGCCCGGCCGGCCGATATTGCCGGTCGCCATGGCGAGGTTCGCCATGCCCATGACCATGGTCGAGCCCTGCGAATGCTCGGTGACGCCGAGGCCGTAATAGATCGCGCCCCTGCCGCCGGTCGCGTAGAGCCGGGCCGCTTCCCGCATGTCGGCCGCCGGCACGCCGGTGACGGGCTCGCTCGCCTCCGGCGAGTTCTCCGGACGGGCGATGAACCGCGCCCAGGATTCGAAATCGTTCAGGTCGCAGCGGTCGCGGACGTAGCCTTCGTCGACCAGCCCCTCCGTCACGATCACGTGGGCGAGCGCGTTGATCAGCGCCACGTTGGTGCCGGGCTTCAGCTGGAGGTGGTAATCCGCCTTCACGTGCGGGTTGTCGACGAGGTCGATGCGGCGCGGGTCCGCCACGATCAGCCGGGCGCCCTCGCGCAGCCGGCGCTTCATCCGCGAGGCGAAGACCGGGTGCCCGTCGGTCGGGTTGGCGCCGATCACCAGGATCACGTCCGAATCCGCCACGGACGCGAAATCCTGGGTGCCGGCCGAGGTGCCGAGCGTCACCTTCAGCCCGTAGCCGGTCGGCGAGTGGCAGACGCGGGCGCAGGTATCGACGTTGTTGTTTCCGAAACCCGCCCGGATCAGCTTCTGGACGAGGTAGCTCTCCTCGTTGGTGCAGCGGGACGAGGTGATTCCGCCGACGGAATCGGTGCCGTACGTCGCCTGGATGCGCTTGAACTCGCCCGCGGCGCGCTCCACCGCCTCCGCCCAGGTCACCTCCCGCCACGGATCGGTGATCTTCTCCCGGATCATCGGCTTCGTGATCCGGTCCTTGTGGGTCGCGTAGCCGTAGGCGAAGCGCCCCTTCACGCAGGAATGGCCCTCGTTCGCCTTGCCGTACTTGTAAGGCACCATGCGGACGACCTTGTCGCCCTGCATCTCGGCCTTGAACGAGCAGCCGACGCCGCAATAGGCGCAGGTGGTCACCGCCGAATGCTCCGGCTTGCCCATGGCGATGACGGATTTCTCGTTCAGGGTCGCGGTCGGGCAGGCCTGCACGCAGGCGCCGCACGAGACGCATTCCGAGCCCATGAAATCGGTGCCGCCGGGCGATATCTTCGACTGGAAGCCCCGCCCGTCGACCGTCAGCGCGAAGGTGCCCTGCACCTCCTCGCACGCCCGGACGCAGCGGTTGCAGACGATGCATTTGGACGATTCGAAGGTGAAGTACGGGTTGGAGGCGTCGGTCGGCGCCTCCAGGTGGTTCTCGCCCTCGTAGCCGTAGCGCACCTCCCGGAGGCCAGTCGCGCCCGCCATGTCCTGCAGCTCGCAATCGCCGTTCGCCGAGCAGGTGAGGCAGGTCAGCGGG
>CALMTJ010000214.1:0-464 GCA_937872715.1 uncultured Methylobacteriaceae bacterium | reverse complement strand
CAGCGGGTGGTCGGAGATGTAGAGCTCCATCACCCCGCGCCGCAGCTTCGCGAGCTTCGGCGTCTGGGTGGAGACGACCATCCCGTCCTCGGCGATCGTCGTGCAGGAGGCGGGCGTGCCGCGCCGTCCGTTGATCTCGACGAGGCAGAGCCGGCAGGAGCCGAACGGCTCGAGCGAATCCGTCGCGCAGAGCTTCGGGATCCGCGTCCCCATGGAGGCGGCCGCCGCCATCACGGAGGTGCCGGTCGTGACCGTCACCTCCTGGCCGTCGATGGTGAGCGTCACCGTGGTCGGCGACAGCCGGATGGGCGTGCCGGTGTCGAGTTCCTGGATCAGAGGCATGGGGGTGCTCCCTCCCTCCCCCTTGCGGGGAGGGCCGAGCCGGCGCGCAGCGCCGCCCGGGGTGGGGGTGGTGGCGGAGGGCACCGAGCGGTGCCCGCTGCACCCCCCCCACCCGGCCCGGC
>CALMTJ010000213.1:3547-3884 GCA_937872715.1 uncultured Methylobacteriaceae bacterium | reverse complement strand
AACTGTTCGATGAGGGATCGCTGCCGGCCTACGAGGCGGTCGAGGCCCGCGTGAAGCTCGCGCGCTACGGCTATGATTGCTACGCCTACGCGATGCTGGCGGCCGGCCAGATCGACATCGTGGTCGAGGCGGGATTGAAGCCCTACGACATCGTCGCCCTGATCCCGATCATCGAGGGCGCGGGCGGGATCGTCACGACCTGGGACGGCGGCGGGAAGGCGGGGGCTGTCATCGGTCTCCTCCTCAAGCCGGGAGCATGTCGGCGAGGCGCAGCCGCGCGATGCGCTCGACCTGAGCCGTTGCCGCCGCGAGCTCGGCCTCGCGGGTGTTCTGGAGG
>CALMTJ010000213.1:0-3537 GCA_937872715.1 uncultured Methylobacteriaceae bacterium | reverse complement strand
GTCGTTGCGCAGCAGGATGCAGACGCTGTCGCCCGCCTTCACGCCGAGGCGGTGAAGCTGCTGGGCAGGTAGGCCGACACGGAGGGGTCGGTATCGCGTCCGGGACCTTCAGGCGGCCGTCTTGGCCTGCGGATGGTCCGGTGGGCCCTTCAAGTCCAGGTGGAGATATCCCCGGTCGAAATTACCGAGCGAGGCGAGGCGCGCCGGGTCGTGAATCGCGAGACGCCGTCCTTCCAGCGAGACGAGGCCGGCCGATCTGAGCTCGTTCAGCGTCCGGCTGAGATGGACGACGCTGACGCCGATCACGTCGGAGAGCACCTCCTGGGTCAGCGGGAACGGCAACCGGCCGCCCTCGGCATGGCCGACCGCGGAGAGCCGCTCGTAGAGTTCGCAGAACAGGTGGGCGAGCCGCTCCTCCGCCGACATGCGGCCCAGGCACAAGGTCCATTGCGTCGACATCGAGGTCTCGACGGAGGTAAGCCGCCAGAGCGCGTCGCGGATGGTCGGGCTCCGGTCCACGATGCCGCGCAGGCGCGCATGCGGCAGGGTCGCGACGCGGCAGCGGGTCAGGGTGGACACGCCGGAATGAACCACGCGGAAGAGGAAGCCGCCGAGGTCGGCAACATCGCCCGGGAGCACCAGCGCCGGGATCAGCCGGCGGCCGTCGGGCAGCAGCTTGTAGCGGCAGGCCCATCCTTCGAGCACGACGTGGAGGCTGTCCGTCCCGGCCCCTTCCGGGATGATGTCGGTCAGCGCCGCGACATCCACCGCCCTGTCCGCCGCCTGCGCCAGGGTTGCCAGATCTTTGTCGGAAAGGCTCGTAAGTGTCGGGAGCCTCTTCGTGAACGGCCCGAGCTTTGGAGAGCTGTGCTTCACAATCGGAAACCTGGTTCGGATCCACCTGCTCGCTACGCGAATCACCCCGCTGGCTAACGATAATGTGAAGATCGCCCACATCTTTTCTATCGTGAAGATTGTTTGTGGGCGTACAATCCACCGCTTAAAAGGACGGGAGATTCGCCTCCGCGATCACCTTCCCGAAGTCTCGCAAGCCGTCGCCGAGGCGTTTCGCGATCCAGACGAGCCCGTCCGAGAGCTCGGCGAAAGGTGCGGGTGCGAAGCCAGCGCAGAGGCCGAAGCCGGCTTCTAGGTACCAATGACCGCGGTCTTCGTTGTAGAAAGCGGCGTCCAGCCGGATCAGCACGGCAACGATCCGGTCGTTCACCCGGACGATGACGCCGTTCTCGTCATGCTTACTTACCGCAACCTTAACGGGTTCAAGCGCATAGTGGTTTTGCTCGGGTGCGATCATGGGGTCACCTAGCGAGGACTGGCGCCGTTGGTTCCCGGACGTCGATCACACGTTCGCGTTGAGACGGTGACAGCCGTTCCGCCCGCCTCCCTCTAGCCTCCGCGAGCCCCCGAGAGAACGGGCCGCCAGCCGCTTGCCGCCAAGTCCGGCAACCTCCCCTCGTTACGGGGACGTTCCCTCGACCGGGATAGCGGCGGGTCCGGGGACGAAGTCGTCGAACGCCTCCCAGAACGCCTGCCGGACATCGTCCGTCTCCATCATGATCTCGTGGCGGGAGCCCGGGATGGAGAGGTAGCGGGAGCCTTCGCCGAGCGTGCGGGCGAACCGCTCCATCGCCGGGGTCGAGCAGACCGGGTCGTCCCCAGCCGACAGGATCAGGGTCGGGACGCGGATGGTCGCGCCGTAGCCCGGCCGGTCGAACCGCGACATCGCCTCGTAGGCGGCCCGGATCCAGCCGACGGTCGGGGCGCCGATCGCGCCTTCGCCGAGCGCCCTCGCGACGGCGGCATTGCGGGCGTAGCGGGCCTCGTCGCCCGACAGGCGATTGCCGCCGAACGGCTCGGTCGAGATCGAATGAGGCCGCCCGCCCGGGACGAAACGGGCCGAGAGCCCGAGCGCGCCGAGGAGGCCTGCCAGGAAACGGGCCGCGCGCGGCCGCCTCACGACGCTGAGCGCCACCATGGGGGTCGCGGCCACGAGGCGCGCCACCGGCAGCGATCCTTCTCCGGCGGCGCCGAGGGCGATGCAGCCGCCCATCGAATGGGCGAGGCCGAAGACGGGCGCGGGCATCCGGGGCAGGACGTGCTCCCCGATCGCCCGGAGGTCGTGGAGGAACTCGTCGAAATGTCTCACGTGGCCCTTGCGGCCGTCCGGCAGCGCGCGACCGGATCTCCCCTGTCCGCGCCAGTCGAAGGCAACGACGGCGAAGGCGCGCGCGAGGAGTTCGCCCACCACCTCGTGGTACTTCTCGATGAACTCCGCCCGCCCCTGGAGCAGCAGGATCGTGCCGCGCGCGCTCGAGGCCGGCCTCCAGCTCGCGACCCGCAGCCGGACGCCGTCCGCGGTCGCGACGGACGTGACCGTCCCGCCCGGCGGGGCCGGATTTCCCGGCACGTCCAGGAGGTTCGGCGCCGCGAGATCCGTCGCGATTTTCATCGTCCGGGCCTCTTGCGGCCGCGGAGACCGCCCCCATCTCCTAGGAGCGCCGGCCGAGAAGGCGGCGCAACGGCCTGCGCTTCGGGCGGACCGTGTTCTGCATGTCGCTTCAAGGAGGATATGCCATGCGACAGTTCGATCTTGCTCCCCTTTACCGCAATACGGTCGGCTTCGACCGGCTCTTCTCGATGCTCGATCAGTTCGGCGGCGTCGAGAGCGTGCCGTCCTACCCGCCCTACAACATCGAGCGCACCGGCGAGAACGCCTACCGCATCTCAGTCGCGGTTGCCGGCTTCACGCAGGACGACCTTTCCATCGAGGTCAAGGAGAACGCGCTGACGCTGAAGGGCGAGAAGAAGCCGGATGCCGACAAGAAGGTCGAGATCCTCCATCAGGGAATCGCGGCGCGCTCCTTCGAGCGCCGCTTCCAGCTCGCCGACCACATGCAGGTGACCGGCGCATCCCTGGAGAACGGCCTGCTCCACGTCGAGCTCGTCCGCGAGATCCCGGAGGCCAAGAAGCCCCGGCAGATCGCCATCAACGGGCGCGGCCCGCAGACCATCGAGGCCAGGAAGGCGGCCTGAACCAGCTACGCTTTCCCTCGACGCGAGCCCCGGACATCGTCCGGGGCTTTTTCGTTCGAGAGGCATCGCGCGCCAACAACCATCACTCTCCGTCTCAACGGAGTCTGCCGACATCCTATCGAGGGGTGGTCGGGTCCTGGTTCTGCGGCCCCGGACCGTTCTGCTGGCCGCCATTCATGGGGGTCACGCCCTGGATGACCCGCACCGGACGCCGCGGTGCTGCCTCGTCGGGGGGCACGGCCGGCTGCGCGGCGGCGGCGGTCGCCGGAGGCGTCGCCGCGGGTTTCTGGGCGCGCGGTGCCGACGGTTTCGGCTGGGCCGCCGCGCGATCCGGGTTCGTGCCGTAGACGCCCGAAGGGGCCGCGTCCGGCTTCGGAGAGACCGGCGGCCGGGCGGCTTCGCGCCGGGCGGCGGGCCGGGGAGGGGTGACGCCCGGCCCCGCGGGAAGAGCGTCGTCCGGCGCCGGGCTCGCGGGCGCGGCGGCCC